>NZ_RZQG01001379.1:0-1051 GCF_003998635.1 Mesorhizobium sp. M7D.F.Ca.US.004.03.1.1 | reverse complement strand
ATGATCCCGCTGGGATCCTGCACCATGAAGCTCAACGCGGCGGCGGAAATGATGCCGGTAAGCTGGCCTGAAATCGCCAATTTGCATCCTTTCGCGCCGGCAAGCCATTCGGCCGGCTATCGCGCCATGATCGGCGAACTGGAAGGATGGCTGTCGGAGATCACCGGTTTCGACGCCGTCAGCCTGCAGCCCAATGCCGGCAGCCAGGGCGAGTATGCCGGCCTGCTTGCAATCCGCGCCTATCATCGCGCGCGCGGCGAAGGCCATCGCACCGTCTGCCTGATCCCTTCCTCCGCGCATGGCACCAATCCGGCGAGTGCGGCGATGGCCGGCATGAGCGTTGTCGTCGTGCGCTGCCTGGAGGACGGCAATATCGACATGGACGATATGAGGGCCAAGGCCAACGAGCATTCCAAGAATCTCGCGGCGCTGATGTTCACCTACCCCTCGACACATGGCGTCTACGAGGAAGGTGCGCGCCACCTCTGCGCCCTCATCCACGAGCATGGCGGCCAGGTCTATTTCGATGGCGCCAACCTCAACGCCCTGGTCGCCTTGGCGCGGCCCGCCGATATCGGCGCCGATGTCTGTCATATGAACCTGCACAAGACCTTCTGCATCCCGCATGGCGGCGGTGGCCCGGGCATCGGCCCGATCGGCGTCAAGGCGCATCTGCAGCCCTATCTGCCGGGACATGTCACCGAAGGTTCGGCGCACGCCGTGTCGGCCGCACCATTCGGCAGCGCCTCGATCCTGCCGATCACCTGGATGTATATCCGCATGATGGGCGCCGCCGGACTGAAGCAGGCGACGGAGACCGCCATCATCTCGGCCAACTACGTGGCGACACGGCTCGCGCCGCACTTCCCGCTTCTTTACAAGGGCAGGCACGATCGCATCGCGCATGAATGCATCCTCGACACCCGCGTGCTGAAGGACAGCGCCGGCATCAGTGTCGACGACGTCGCCAAACGGCTGATCGACTACGGCTTCCACGCGCCGACCATGTCCTTCCCGGTTGCCGGCACGCTGATGGTGGAGCCGACCGAGT
>NZ_RZQG01001378.1:0-1111 GCF_003998635.1 Mesorhizobium sp. M7D.F.Ca.US.004.03.1.1 | reverse complement strand
CTCGACATGTTCGTCCAGCGTCGAGAACGGCGCCTGCACCAGCCGCAACCGGCCGCCCGACTGCACTTCCATATCGCGCCCGGCCGCAATGGCATCAGGATCTCGGTCGATCGCCACCACGGAGGCGCCCGTCGCCAGAATGGCCCTGGTGTAGCCGCCGGCGCCGAACGTGCCGTCGATGATGATGTCGCCCTGCGCCGGCGCCAGTGCTTCGAGCACTTCGCCAAGGAGGACCGGAATGTGGCGGGCCGATCCGCCAACGGCGTGAAGGTCATCGCCGTGGCTCGCCGTCATTCCGGTCGCTCCCCAGGCTTCGTCCCCTGCCGAAGCTGCAAAAGCCGGGCCCGCGCTTGCGCCCCATAGGCGGCAAGCCGTCCCGGCTCCCAGATCTGAAAGAAATTGCCGCGCCCGACAAAGGCCACTTCCGCCGAAATGCCGGTGTGTTCGCGAATGAAATCGCTCATCGTGATGCGGCCGTCCTGGTCGAGTTTCAAGAAGGTTCCGTCGCCATGGCAGAAGAACGACATATCGTCCGCCGTCTGCAGGAAGGGATCTTCGAGCGCGATACGCTGCTCGTAGCGGTCGAGCAGGTCGAGCCCGCCGACATCCATCGCCGACAGGTCCAGGCAGCGCAGCGCGTAGAGCTCCGAATAGCCGCGCTTCTGCACGACGGCACGGAAATGCGCGGGAACGGATACCCGTCCCTTCGCATCGATCCTGCTCACCGTGTTTGACAGAAACCGGTCCATTAAACGCTACAGCCGCTTGCGCCGCCGCACCCCTCTCCATCTTGTCGCACGCGCCGCCGCAGCGCGTTCCCTGCCCCGTATCAACCTCGTCCGCACGGGCAAAAACCGGCAAACGCGCAGCCGCCGCGGCTGCCCGATTGGCGTACGCTTTACCCTGACGCGGAACGAATGCTTTGATGTCGAAATGGGATATCATGGGGCACTATGGGCGTCAACGGGAATAGGCTTCACAAACACGCGCGCCGCAACCAATGAGAGCAGCCGTGACGGCACGTCTCGTCTTTATGGATCATTAAGCCTAACGAAGCGTTTAGAGCCGCCTGGCCCAACCCGACGCGCCTTGCCGCGAGCCGCTGCCGGGC
>NZ_RZQG01001377.1:0-1112 GCF_003998635.1 Mesorhizobium sp. M7D.F.Ca.US.004.03.1.1 | reverse complement strand
CGATGAGCCAATACACGCGCATTTTCCTGCATTTCCTGCACGCGCTCACGGAAAAACGCCGGCGCGTGCACACGTTCGTCTTCGGCACAAGGCTGACCAACCTGACCCGGCAGATGCGCCACCGCGATCCTGATGCAGCACTTGCCGACTGCTCGGCGGCGGTCAAGGACTGGTCGGGCGGCACCCGCATCGGCGACACACTTGCCGAGTTCAATCTGATATGGTCGCGGCGCGTGCTGGGGCAGGGCGCGGTCGTGCTTCTGATCACTGACGGGTTGGAGCGTGACGATGTCTCCGGCCTGTCGGAGGAAATGGAGCGCCTGCACAAATCCTGCCGGCGGCTGATCTGGCTGAACCCGTTGCTGCGTTTCGACGGCTTCCAGGCGCGCGCTCGTGGCGTCAAGGCGATGCTGCCACATGTCGACGAGTTCCGCTCGGTGCACAACCTCGATGCGCTCGCCGATCTCTGCTCGTCGCTGGACAAGAAATCGGCACAATCCGTCGATCCGCGCCGATGGCTGGACGCTGGCGCGAGGCACGCCGCATAACCATATCTTTCCAATCCGAAAACGGATCCTCGAGAAAAACAGACTCCTAGAGAAACGGTCATGGAAAACAGCATTTATCTGGATGAGGCCCGCGATCCGCTGATCATCGCGGAAGGCTGGATGAAGGACGGCAAGGACGTGGCCATCGCGACAGTGGTCGAGACCTGGGGTTCGGCGCCCCGGCCTGTAGGCAGCCATCTGGTCATCGACGCGGACGGCAATTTCCACGGCTCCGTTTCGGGCGGCTGCGTCGAAGGCGCTGTTGTCACCGAGGCCATCGACGTCATCGACAGCGGCAAGGCCAGGATGCTGGAGTTCGGTGTCGCCGACGAAACCGCCTGGCAGGTCGGCCTGTCCTGTGGTGGCCGCATCAAGGTGTACGTGGAAAGGCTGGGCTGATCTCGAATGGATCCCTACGCGCTGAAAACGCTCAACGCCGAACGCCGTGCCCGCCGTGCGGCGATCCTTGTCACCGATCTCGGTGATGGTCGCGACCGGATCGTGCGCGAGGGCGATCCGGTCGCCGGCGATCTCGGCGCCGCGATTGCCAAGGCGTTCCGCACC
>NZ_RZQG01001376.1:0-1114 GCF_003998635.1 Mesorhizobium sp. M7D.F.Ca.US.004.03.1.1 | reverse complement strand
CACCCAGACCGCCGCGGCGAGTCCGGCCGATGTAGGCCCCGTTGCCACCGACGCCGCCAAGGCGAACTTCAGCGATGAGGAATGCCTGAACAGGTTTGCCGTGCTGTCACGCACCGGCGCCATCTACTTCCGGCCGGCCAGCGCGCGGCTCGATGCGAAGAGCCGTCCGTTGCTGACGGAGGTCGAAGGTGTCGTCGGCAAATGCCCAAGTCTGAAGGTCGAGGTCTCCGGCTATACCGATTCCGATGGATCGCCGGAGGCGAATAAGCAGCTGTCGGAGCGGCGGGCCCAGGCGGTTGCCGACGCCATTGTTGCCGCGGGCATTCCTCGCACGCAGATCACAGCGACCGGCTACGGCGAGGAGCGGCCGGTTGCCGCCAACGATACGCCCAAGAACAAGGCGCTCAATCGACGGATCGAGTTTTCCGCCACCAAGCTCTGAGGTTCCGGTGAGGTGCGATCTGATTGCCCGTTGCGGTGGCCTCTTTCGCGTCGCTGGGTTTGTGGCGCTCGCCTTGCTTTTGACGTTGACGGCCGCCAGTGCCGAGCGCCGCGTAGCACTTGTCCTCGGCAACTCCCAGTACCAGCACGCGGCGCCGCTCGCCAATCCGGTGCGCGACGCCCAGGCCATCGCCGAGCGCTTGACGAAGCTCGACTTCGAGGTGGTTTCAGGCTTCGATCTGACCAAGCCGCAGACGCAGGCGACGATCGCGCGGTTCGCAAAACAGGTGCGCGGTGCCGACATCGCGCTGTTCTTCTACGCCGGCCACGGCTTGCAGGTTTCGGGTAAGAACTACCTGATTCCGGTCGATGCCGCGCTGGAGGACGAAACCTCCCTCGACGTCGAGGCCGTGTCGGTTGATTTCGTTCTGCGCCAGATGTCGCGGGAGACCAGCATCAGGCTGGTGTTTCTCGACGCTTGCCGTGACAATCCCCTCGCCGAGGTGCTGGCCAAGACTGCGGGCGTCAACGGCGCTAGCAGCGGCCTTGCAGAGATCCCGATAAAGAACGGTGGCGCCGGCACGCTCGTCGCTTTCGCCGCTAGTCCCAATCAACTCGCCTATGACGGGTCGGGCGAACATTCGCCTTTCGCCTCGGCGCTCCTCCAGCATAT
>NZ_RZQG01001375.1:0-1115 GCF_003998635.1 Mesorhizobium sp. M7D.F.Ca.US.004.03.1.1 | reverse complement strand
CACCAATACGGTAGCATTCTTTCCAAAAGTGTCTACCAAAAAAATATCAATCGTCTAAAGATTGTATACGATCATGCCTTCGCATATGGTCCCTGCTCGAGCGCTTGGTGTGCCTCCGGCGCAGTCAACAGGAGTTTTTGATGAGCTTTCGACCAGGAAACAGGGATCGATCTCGGGTGCTGGAAATGCTCGGTGGCATCCATGCCTCGACGGTCTGCCCGTTGACGACGGTGTTCGCCCTGGATGAACGATCGATCAGCAGTCATCTCGCGCATGTCTTGGCAATTCCCGGAATACGCGGTCTGCTGGTCAACGGTCATGCGGGCGAGAACGCTCAGCTGACACGCGAAGACAAGCGCACCGTTGTGGTCATTGCACGTGAGCTCTTGGGCCAGCACCGGTTCCTGACGGCGGGCGTCTACAGCGAGGACACCGCGACCGCGGCGCTGCATGCCCGCGACGCCGAGGAGGCGGGCGCCGATGCCATACTGGTATTCCCCCCCAATTTCTGGGCGCTCGGTCAACGGCCGGATATCGTGGTCGAGCACCACAAGTCGATCGCGGCGGCGACATCGCTTCCTGTTTTGATCTACCAAGCCCCCGTAACGGCGGCCGCCATGCCATATCCGCTCGCAACGCTGCAGCAACTCGTGGCGCTGCCGTCTGTGGCTGGCATCAAGGAAGGCAGTTGGGAGATCGCGACCTATGAGGCGAATCGCCTCGCCGCCAAGGCAGTTCGACCCGATGTGGCGGTGCTGGGATCTGGCGATGAGCACCTGCTTGTGGCCTATCTCATCGGTACCGAGGGCAGTCAGGTCAGTCTGGCGGCCATAGTGCCGGAATTGGTGGTGGACCTGTGGGATACGGCCCAGCGCGGTGACTGGCCGGCGGCGATCGCCTTGCATCGGCGACTCTATCCGCTCGCGACTGCCATCTATCGCGAAGCTCCGGCGTTTCGCGCGACGGCCCGGCTAAAAGCCTGCCTGAAGATCCTCGGACACATTGAAAACGACCTTATGCACCCGCCCGCACTGGCGCTGCCGCCTGAGGAATACACGAAGCTGGAAAAGGCCCTCGAAAAAGCGATCTGACGGTCCTGCGTCAGCTCGCCGAAC
>NZ_RZQG01001374.1:0-1118 GCF_003998635.1 Mesorhizobium sp. M7D.F.Ca.US.004.03.1.1 | reverse complement strand
ATCGATCTGCGCGATCCCGACGAACAGCGCCTGCAGGCGGAGGAGGCGGAACTTGCCGCCTATCTCGAGCAGCTTGCCGCCGCCGAGAAGGTGACGATCTCGGTCGAGCAACTGGCCCGCTTCGAGCCGGTGATCTTCGATCTCCGCATCGTCGAACGTATCGAGGCCGCCGCGAGGGCCCGTGGTCTTGGCGTCAAACGGATGACATCCGGCGCCGGCCACGACGCACAGATGATGGCGCGGATCGCGCCGGCAGCGATGATCTTCGTGCCGAGCGCCGGTGGCATCAGCCACAATCCGCGCGAGCACACCGAAGATGGCGAGCTTGTTGCCGGCGCCAACATCCTGCTTGATGTGGCCGCGCAACTGGCAAAGTAGGTCAGGAGGGGCAGAAGAATGTCTGAACTCGATCGCGATGCACTGAAGCAGGAGATGATTTTCTGGCGGCGCGATTTGCACGCGCATCCCGAATTCGGTTTCGAGGAGGAGCGCACCGCCGCCTTCGTCGCCGCCAAACTGCGCGAATTTGGGTTGGACGATGTCACCGAAGGGGTTGGCGGCACCGGCGTCGTCGGCACGCTGAAGCGCGGCAGCGGCAACCGGGCGATTGCGCTCAGGGCCGACATGGATGCATTGCGCATCACCGAGCAGTCGGACGCGCCCTACCGCTCCGGCAATCCCGGCATCATGCATGCCTGCGGCCATGACGGCCACACCACGATGCTGCTCGGCGCGGCAAAGCTGCTGGCAGAGCAGGGCGGTTTCGACGGCACTGTGCGCTTCATTTTCCAACCGGCCGAGGAATGGGGCAGGGGGGCGCTAGCCATGCTCGACGATGGGCTGATGCGGCGCTTTCCCTTCGACGAGATCTTTGGCCTGCACAACATGCCCGGCCTGCCGATCGGGCATTTCGAGACCCGCGCCGGCCCGGTCATGTCGGCCGAGGATAATTTCGAGATCGTGCTCAAAGGGCTCGGTGGCCATGCCGCGCGGCCGCATGCGGGAAACGAAACACTGGTCGCCGCCTGCGCGCTGGTCACCAATCTGCAGACCATCGTCTCGCGCCGGCTGAGCCCGGCCGACATATCGGTGGTTTCGGTGACCGAGCTGATCACCGA
>NZ_RZQG01001373.1:0-1119 GCF_003998635.1 Mesorhizobium sp. M7D.F.Ca.US.004.03.1.1 | reverse complement strand
GACCGAGACGGCACGCATTCGTCTCGACGGCGGGTTGGTGGCGCTGGGGATTTCGCCGTCGAGACGAATGCGTGCCGTCTCGGTCTGGTCGAGTTTGGGCACGGCCGACAGCAGCGCTTCGGTATAGGGGTGATGCGGACCGGAAAAGACGTCTTCCGACGGTCCGAGTTCCATGATGCGGCCGAGATAGAGCACGGCGATCTTGTCGGAGAGGTAACGCACCACGGCCAAATCATGCGAGATGAAGATGTAGCTGACGTCTTCCTTCGACTGCAGGTCGGCGAGCAGGTTGAGGATGGCCGCCTGCACCGAGACGTCGAGCGCCGAGGTCGGCTCGTCGCACACGACGATGCGCGGGTCGCCGGCGAAGGCGCGCGCGATGGCGACGCGCTGCTTCAGGCCGCCGGAGAGCTGGCGTGGCTTGACCGCAAGATGGCGGTCGGTGAGCCGCACCGAGCGGACGAGGTCGTTGAGACGCGCCTCCAGCGCCTTACCGGAGAGGCCCGCCAGCCGCTTCAGCGCGCGGCCGATCAGGTGGCGAATCGAATGTGAGCGGTTGAGTGCGGAGTCCGGGTTCTGGAAGACGATCTGCATCGCCTTGATCTGGTCGTCGCTGCGGTTCTCCAGCCGCGGCGCCAGCGCCTTGCCCTCCAGCTCGATGGTGCCACCCTCGTCCGGTGGCACCAGGCCGAGCAGCAGCCTGGCGAAGGTCGTTTTGCCGCTGCCGGACTCGCCGACCAGCCCGAGCGTTTCGCCGGGCCGTAGGTCGAGCGAGACATCCTTGACGGCGCGCAGCGCGTGGCCATGGCTGGCATAGGTCTTGTTCAGCCCCGCGACCCGCAGCACTGGTGCGGCTGCCGCCTTTGGTGCAGCCGCCACATCGCTCGGTGTCGCGCGCGGCAGCGCCTGTGCCTTGTCGTGATGGAAGCAGCGCGACAGCCGGCCGCCCAGATCATAGAGCGGCGGCAATTCGCTGCGGCAGCGGTCATCGGCGAGCGCGCAGCGGTCGGCGAAAGCGCAGCCCTTGATGTCAGTTCCAATGCCGGGCAGGAAGCCCGGAATGGTATCGAGGCGGCCCTGATCCTTGCGTTGGCCACCGCGCGGCAGGCAGCGCAGCAA
>NZ_RZQG01001372.1:0-1119 GCF_003998635.1 Mesorhizobium sp. M7D.F.Ca.US.004.03.1.1 | reverse complement strand
GTAGACGTGCTTGCAGGCGAGCGTGAGATGCCCCGCTTCCTTCGGCAGCGTACCGCCTTCCAGGTAGAGGCGCGCCCACAATTGCCCGAAGGTGAGCGCGGTCGACCCGTCTTCGGTCATCACCACCGGCTGGCCGCCGACGGTTCCGACCTTGAGTCCGGCGACATCATTGCCCGTCACAATCGAAGCAAGCTCGACCAGTTCGGCCCTCAGCTTGTCCACCGCGCCATGCACAGCCGACAGCGAGCTGACCACGAACTGGCTCGCATAGGTGCCCGAAAAAGGCGTGTGAACGTCGCGCTGCGTGTCAAATCCGCTTTCGACATGAACGAATTCGAGTGGGATGCCCAGTTCGGCAGCCACCACCTGGGCCGCCACGGTTTCGTGGCTCTGGCCTTGCGGCACCGACCCCATCGCCACGTTCACCATACCCCCGCCGTCAATACGGACCCCTGCCCCTTCTGAATTGCCCGAGAAGGGCGAATAGGGCGTGATGATTTTGGACTGGCCGAAATTGTTGGTGCCGGAATCGAGCGTCGTGCCGATGCCGATGCCGATCAGCTTGCCCTCGGCGCGCATCGTCTTCTGCCTCGCACGCCATTCGTCCCATCCGACAAGCGCCTTGGCGGATTCCAGCATTTTCGCATAGTCGCCGCTGTCGTAGACGCAGCCGTTGGGCGTCGTCCAAGGCATTTCAGGAACGTAGTTGCGCCGACGAATCTCATCGGCAGGGATACCGAGCTGATGACCGCAGATGTCCACCACGCGCTCAAGGAACCAGATATGCTGCATGCGCGAGTAACCGCGATTGGAGCCGGTAGGACATTTGTTGGTGGACACCTGCCTGAAATCGATGCGCAGGTTCTGGAGTCGATAGTTGCCTGGCGCGACCTGGGACCAGATCACGCCGCCCAACGGCTCGTAGCGCGGATAGGCACCACCGTCGTCTATATGCGTCGAGTCGATAGCAAGGATGACGCCGTTCTCGTCGAGCGCAACACGTGTGTTCAGAAAAGTACGGTCGCTGCCATGTGAGCTGCTGACGAGATGCTCGCTGCGCGTCTCCGCCCACTTCACCGATCGACCGCCGACCTTCCGCGAGGCGATCGCCGCTAAGGT
>NZ_RZQG01001371.1:0-1124 GCF_003998635.1 Mesorhizobium sp. M7D.F.Ca.US.004.03.1.1 | reverse complement strand
GTCTCGGCCTACCTTCTCTATTTCCGCGGCACCCCCGCACTCGTTCAACTGATGTTGCTCTACTTTGGCCTGGCGGAGATCGGACTTTATCGCTTTCCTGACCTTTCCATCTTGGGAATTACAGTGAGCGGCGTTTTTCAAGCCGGCGTGCTCGGGCTTGGCCTCAACGAAGGCGCCTACATGACCGAGATTGTTCGCTCTGGCATCATCTCCATCGATCAGGGACAGTCAGACGCGGCGAAGGCCATCGGCATGACGTTTAGGCAATCAATGCGATACATAATCCTGCCGCAGGCTTTCAAAGTGATCGTCCCTCCGCTTGGCAACGAGTTTAACAACATGATGAAATCGACCACGCTGGTCGTTGTCATAGGCGGCGTCGAATTGTTCAACGCTTTTGAACAAGTCAACGCCGTACAGTTTAAGCCCTTCGAATTGTTTCTGGCCGTTTCAGTCTACTACCTTGCACTGACACTCCTTTGGGGCTGGGTCCAGGCTGCCATCGAACGGCGCATCGGAGATGCCAAGGCGACATACCGCGCTGGTTTCTTTGAACGCTTGCTTGGTGGGATGAGGACCTGACAATGGGAGACCAGAGCCAGGCCGATTTGGGTGAAGCGGTTGATGATCTGTCTGCAGGTCTGCTGTCTGTCGTCGGAGCGCCGGCCGACATATCTGCAACCGTTGTTGAACTGTGTAACATCAACAAATCATTCGGTTCCTTGCATGTCATCCGCGACGTGAGCCTCTCAGTCCAAAAAGGGGAGTGTGTTTGTATTGTAGGGCCGAGCGGATCCGGCAAGACGACGTTGATCCGCTGCATCAACGCGCTCGAAGCGATCCAGGGCGGCACCATTGTTGTCAATGGACACTCCCTTGGCTTCCAACAGCGCAATGGCAAGACCCGCAAGGCAACGGAATCCGAATTGGCGCGCCAGCGTCAAGAGATTGGCATGGTCTTCCAGCGGTTCAATCTGTTTCCTCATCTGACCGCATTGGAAAACATTACTTGCGGGCCCATTCGCGTGCGCGGCACACCGCAGAAGGAGGCCGAAGCCGTGGCTCACAAACTCCTTGGTCGCGTGGGGCTCGGCCACAAGGCGAATGCCTACCCGAGCCAACTG
>NZ_RZQG01001370.1:0-1124 GCF_003998635.1 Mesorhizobium sp. M7D.F.Ca.US.004.03.1.1 | reverse complement strand
CTGGGTGGCGGCGCGGTCGATCCGGCGGCTGCGGCAGCAGCAACGAGCGGTCTCGGCAGCGCGCTGAACCTCAACAACATCGTCGGCGGCGCCGGCGGTGGCGCGATCCTGACCGGCATTCTCGGCGCGGTCATGGGCGCCATGAAGAAGTAAGCGGCCATTCGGTCTTTTCAAATGGGCGGCTTCGGCCGCCCATTTCCGTTTTGGGACTACTGACTGTTCGTCTTTCGAGGGGTGGACGCCCTTCGCCCGCGCCTCTACATCACCGCTGGCATAGCGAAAGGACGATCATGGGTCAGCTCAATGCCGGCATCGTGCCGGTCACACCGTTTCAGCAGAATTGCACCATCCTGTTCGACATGGACGACAAGCACGGTGTCGTCGTCGATCCGGGCGGCGACATCGACAAGGTGCTGGCGGCGCTGAAGGACAATGCGATATCAGCCGGGGCGATCTGGATAACGCATGGCCATATCGACCATGCCGGCGGCGCCATGGAGCTGAAGGAGGCGCTCGGCGTCGAGATCATCGGCCCGCACGAGGCCGACAAGTCGCTGCTCGACAATCTGGAAAACCAGGGCAGGCGTTACGGCATCGCCGGTGCGCGCAACTGTGTGCCCGACCGGTTCCTGACCGAAGGCGAGACCGTGTCGTTCGGCGGCCATGTGTTCGAGGTGTTGCACTGCCCCGGCCACGCGCCCGGCCACGTCGTCTATTACAACCGCGCGGCGAAGTTCGCCCATGTCGGCGACGTGCTGTTTCGCGGTTCGGTGGGCCGCACCGACCTGCCGGGCGGCGACCACGCGGCGCTGATCGCTTCGATCAAGGACAAGCTCCTGCCGCTCGGCGACGATATTGGCTTCATCTGCGGCCACGGTCCCGGCGGCCGCTTCGGCGAGGAGAGGCGGACCAATCCTTTTCTCGTTTAGGGCGTGCCGATATTCGCCGATCCCAAATCCTGCGGTGTTCCAAACAAAAAAAGCGCTGGCCTTGCGGTCAGCGCTTTTTGTTTGGGGGCAGGGATGCCTCAGTTGGCAGTGCAGAAATGCTGTTCGCCGTCATTGCCGGTGAACGTGCCGGTACGGGAATTGAAGCTGCGGTAGCGGTCCGAGCAGTATTCGTAC
>NZ_RZQG01000136.1:0-9922 GCF_003998635.1 Mesorhizobium sp. M7D.F.Ca.US.004.03.1.1 | reverse complement strand
ATATCAGGCCGGCGACATGTCCGGCTACAAGTCAGCGCGCTTGGCCATGTCCGAGATGGCCAAGAGCCTTGAACGCGATCCTCAACTTGAATCCCTACTGGCAACCCGCAAACGCGAGCTTGGCATCAACGTGGATTCGGGTCGTCGCTTGGGTGCGGAACTGGCGTTCAGCCATGGCATCGGTAAGGGGCGGGGCATTGGGCTCTGATACCCTCCGATCTACCGCCGTTTTCACGCCACAGGCGGGGTGAGGCGACAAACCTACTTGCGTCCGGCATTCGGTCCGTCCTGTCTGTCCCAGTAGATACCAGCAACAACCACTGAGAAGCTGGCAAGCTATGCCCGAGTCGGATCGTATTGTACGCCTCAAAACCGTCCTTGCCCGGAGCGGCCTGTCCCGTTCAACCATCTATCGCAAGATCGCCGAAGGCACGTTCCCGGCCCAGATCAAGATCAGCGTAAACGGGGCGGGCTGGCGGGAATCCGATGTCAATCGATGGGTAGCTGATCCTGTCTCATGGCACTCCAGCGCATCACGAAAAAACATTGACTAGTGGCGGTGGAGTCGCACGTTGCTGTCAACGTTGAACACTCCTCTCTGAGGTAAGTTCAACGACTGGGAATGGGCCGATAACAGACTGCCTGCTTTTACACTCAGAACGTCGATAGCTGACGTTCTAGCCGGATCGAATAAAGGTCTGGGAATCGCGCACCGCGGCCTCTAGTAATGGCCTTCAGAATGAGTGAAGAACGTCCTGGTTCAAAGAACCTCTCCTGGTACCATTGCGGGACGTAATGATTGTTTCTTGTCTTGGACATCGCCACTCTCGCAATATCACAAATCAATCATACCACGCCACTCCGGTATCTGACCAATATCGCTGTTGTCAGGGGATCGCTATAAACATTGATTGGGAAACAGCTTATCCGTAATGCCGTCCGCAAGTGCCGCCTTCGGCTAAGTGTTTGCGGTACCGCGTGACAAGCGCACACCAGGGCCACCGCCATTCTCTGGAATGAATTCTATTCCGGCTGCTTCGAGCGATAGCTTCAGCACTTGCAGGATCGATTCAGATGCTGGTTTCGAACCACGTTCGAACTGCACGATCGTCCTCAAACTTACCTTGGATAAATCCGCCAATTCCTGTTGAGAAATGTCGAGAAGCCCACGGGCCGCGCGAACTTGGGCCGCACTTACCTTTGCCAACTGTATTTCGTCCGTCGTTGCACGAATGGTCATCTCGCATATTCCCCCACAGGGCGAAAGCGTGATGGACTCTTCAAATGCGTTCGAGCCGGGCGACTTCAAGAAATGTCCGCTTCGGACAGTCGGTCAGCGAGTCAATTCCCAGCGTTGCGGGGGTGCTGAATCCCAGCCATCAGCCGGTTAAACGCGGCGACATCCCATACCGTGTCGAATGGTCTTGCTGTGGCGGTGCCGTCTACCGCCAGAATGACAGCTAAGAAAGGCAAACCCAACATCGGCGGTCGATACACAACGTATGTTGGGCACTTCTTCATGAGCCTCTGATACGCGACCCAGGGCGGTAGGCAATGTGGCCTATGTGGCTAGATGGCTGTCGAAACTTCGCGCTGGTCAGGACCGTAGCATGCCTGCATCTGGCTTGATGGAACATTAGCCACCTCTAAAGGTTATTGCGCGCGGCAGGTTGGTGCCCTCCATCGCCTGCTGAAGATCGGGCCTCCGATCGGCCCGCGCTCTTCTCCGCCAGAGGGGCGCGGGCTTTCGAACTTACCAGACTGACCCGAGAATAAAGGAACTGCGCCGAAGCCGAAAAGGCGCTAACGCCGCCAGCGGTCCTCGCACCAGTGGCGGCACATTTGAGCCGCCGCTGTCGACACCACCGCTGACGCCAGCTTGGCTAAAGACAACCGTGACATTGTGATTGCGCACTTCCACAGCCACGACGCCATCAGCAGTTTGTCGGGCAGCGAACGCCGCTGAGCATAATGACACTCCCGGTCGCCGAGCGCGAAACTGTGCGCCAAGTCGCCGGGCGGGTCCATAGCGGACCGCTGATCGCGGTCTTGCAAACGGCCCATTGCTGCGTAAATTGCCCTCTGCCATGACCACCTCATACCTCAACCACAACCTTGAATGTCCGCACTGCCTGACCATCCGGCTGAGAATACCGGCTGATGCCCAGCCCGATACCAGGATCGCCTGCAGTGATTGCGGCGAATTCCTGGGGACGTGGGACGACCTGCAGACCGACTTTGAAAAGCAGGGCGGGAACACGGGGGTTTTCCGGCTGGACAAGGGTCGCATCAAGCGAATCGAGTGACGAATACTGTCGGCAAATTGTGCTTCTAGTGCTGGTTTGGAACAGACCCATCCACGCCTGCCAACGGCGCTTCCAAGCTCCAAGTGATCCCATGGGGACCGTATTCAAGGTTGCCCTGCCCACCCACCGCTGCGGGTGCAACCCGCTTCAAGACCACGGTTCCAAAGCCGCCCTGTCCGATGGTCTGGACGTGCGGCCCATCTGTTTCAGCCCAGGTGAGATGAAAGCGCCGCGATGCTCCGGAACCGGTGATGGTCCATGTGACTGAAATCTGGCCGTCATCCCCTGAAAGCACGCCATATTTCGCCGAGTTGGTCGCGAGTTCGTGGAAGGCAATCCCAAGATACTGGACCGCATTGGGCCCGAGTACGAACGATGGGCCCGACATTTCGATCACTTCACCCCTCGGGAATGGCTGGGCCTGGGCTGCCAAGAGTTCATTGATACTGGCGCCCTTCCAATCGGCGGATACAAGCAGGTCGTGGGATCGCGATAGCGCCATGATGCGCTCCCGTACCTGCGATTCAAACTCCTTCGGCGTCTCCGATCGCTTGTTGGTCTCGCGGATCATCGACAGGATGACCGAATACTGGTTTTTCACCCGGTGGTTGACCTCGCGCATCAGCATGCGGATGCGTTGCGCGCTTTCCCTCGCCGACGTAATGTCCCGGGCAATCTTCGATGCTCCAACGATCTGGCCAGTTGCATTACGCACCGGCGATATCGTCAGCGAGACCGGCATTAGGCTTCCGTCCTTGCGTTGCCGGATCGTTTCGTAGGTGTCGACGCGCTCGCCACGTCGGATGCGCTCGAGGATGCGCGGCTCCTCGTCCTGATGATTATGCGGGATCAGCATCGTCACCGACTGGCCGATTGCTTCGTCGGCGGTATAGCCGAACAGGCGTTCGGCACCCTGATTCCAGCTCTTGATGATGGTGTTAAGATCCTTGCTAACGATTGCATCGAACGAGGATTCAACAATCGCTGACAGATGCTGCCTAGCCTCCTCGGCACGCTGGCGGTCGGTCAGGTCAAGCAGCATATTCACGGCACCGATCAGATTGCCGTGCTCATCCCGTAGCGGGGTGGGGTGGGGCAGGAACGGAAAAAAGGATCCGTCGGGACGCTGCGCAACGGCCTGCTGGTTGCGGACCGGCCGGTTTTCCTTGAGCGCAATGGCCATGGGGCACTCGTCATGCGGCAGTTCCTTGCCGTCGGCCGTGAACAGCTTGAACGTCACGCACCATTTGTCCTTGCCGATGGCAGGCTCCCGTCCTGCCATATCGGCAGCAGCGCGATTGTAATAGGTAATGGTGCCCTGCTGATCAGTCGTGTAGATGGCGACCGGAAGGCCGTCGAGAATCTGGTGATAGGTGTTGTCCTGCTGCCTGAGTTCCGTACGGGTCCGTTCCAGATCAGTCACGTCGACTGTGAAGCATCTGGTGTTGACCAGCTTGCCGTCGCGGAAATGGCCGCTCGAGGTGATTTCGACATGCTTGATCGACCCATCGCAGGCCCGCAACCGCGCCGGATGTCGGGCGATGTTCTCGCCTCGGGTGAGCCGGCTTAAAATGTTGTCGATCATGTCCCGGTCCGGGTAGAAGTCGGCGATATGGCGACCGACATAATCCTCCGCAGGATAGCCAAGCAGGTTAAGCTCGGCCTTGTTGGCGTGCAGGATAAAGCCCTCCGCGCTTATGACATGGAGGGCAACGGCACCGTTCTCGAAAAAATCCCGATAATCGAAATCGAGGCTATCCTCTAAGGACACTCCGGGGTTGTTGAGGGCGACAACGTTCGCCTGCGGCAGTTCATTCATTCCGGCATTCCTGATATATTAAAACACACAGCAACGCAGCACCTGGCCGTTCGTTCCAAGACTGCCGCCTTCAGATCGAACGGGAACAAACTCGATGTGGAGATCAGGGGACCCGTCGTTCCTAGCGCGGACGGAGAAGCTGCCGCGCCTCTCTTGGCAGCGAATTGCGATCCGTTCCGATCAGCCGATGAACGCTCGGGCCTGCTCTTCCGAGATCGCGGTCTCCTTTACAACCGATTGCGCCAGTGCGTCGTGCGCGTCCGGGCGAGCGTTGTCTTCATTCGTTGGGCACGGCGATGATTCCTCCCACACAGGCAAGGAACCTTCGAGTGCGGGAGTTGCTCCTCGGCCGCGCGGCAAAAGCGTCAGTCGACGGCAGCCAATGTCAACGACCAGGCGGGAGGCCAGCCTCGCCTAGTAACGACAGGCATGCGTCAGGCGCGAAACGTCATCATCGTTCGCCATCGCCAAAGCTGTCTGGACAGCATTGCGCAGTTCGAAAGGAAGGCGGGTGTTGTGATCCATACACTCTGAAGGAAAAACGGGTCGTGGAAGCCCGAGCTGGCAAAACTTACGGAATGGACTACAAATGGGATCTTGCGAACATCAAGCATCGCGGTCACTTTTACGCAGTCCCCGGCCACCAGTTCGATATCCATGACGACGGCGTCAGGCCGGGGATATGTGCGAACCGGACATTCCACCGGCGAAACGACGGAAAGGCGCAGCCTGCATCCGCTTGCTGGCAAACGTAGAATAATTTTCTTCATGACGGAGCTTTTGCCAACGCGGCAAGTTACCTCGCTCGGAGCGGCGGGAGGCTGTGAGAATGCAAAAGAACGATCCGGGTGTTGGCCCGTCGAAGCCCCGGCTTTTCGGCATCCTGGGACCTGGCCTGATCACGGGAGCGTCCGACGACGATCCCAGCGGCATTGCCACCTATTCCCAGGCAGGTGCGCAGTTCGGCTTCGGCCTTACATGGACGTTGCTGTTCAGCTATCCGCTAATGTCAGTAGTGCAGGAGATCAGCGCCCGGATCGGGCGCACCACCGGCCAAGGGATTGCCGGGAACATGCGCCGTTATTATCCGAACTGGCTACTTCAGTCGGTTGTCGTGTTGCTCCTCATCGCCAACACCATCAACATCGGAGCCGACCTCGGTGCCATGGGCGACGCCCTGAAACTGATTATCGGCGGTCCGCATCTCGCGTATGTAATCCTGTTCGGGGTGGTGTCCGTCGTCCTGCAGGTCTTGCTCGAATACAGCCGCTACGTCTCGGTGTTGAAATGGTTGACCCTGTCCCTTTTCGCTTATTTTGGCACTGTGTTGGTCGTGCATGTCCCATGGGGTGACGTCGCTCGCGGTCTCTTCATCCCGAAATTGACTGCGAACGCCGGCTTCTGGACATCGGTGGTGGCGATCCTCGGGACCACCATCAGCCCATATCTGTTCTTTTGGCAGGCCTCGCAGGAAGTGGAAGACCAGAAGGCCAAGCCGGAGCGCAAGCCCCTCAAGGAGGCGCCGGAGCAGGCCGAGAATGCGATCGAACGCATCCGGCTCGACACATATGTCGGGATGGCGTTCTCCAATCTCGTAGCCTTGGCCATCATGATTACGGCTGGGGCAACGCTGCATGCCAGTGGCATCACCGACATCGAGTCGACCAGCCAGGCCGCCGCAGCGCTGAAGCCCGTGGCAGGGGCGTTTGCGTTTGCAATCTTTGCCTTGGGCGTGATCGGCACCGGCCTGCTCGCGATCCCGGTTCTGGCAGGGTCTGCGGGGTATGCCTTGGGCGAAGCCCGCAAATGGCCAACCGGCCTCGATCGCAAGCCGCTGGAGGCTAAAGCGTTTTATGTGACCATCGCGGTTGCAACGCTGTTGGGCGCCTGTCTGAACTTCACCCCCGTCAATCCGATCAAGGCACTCTACTGGAGCGCGGTGGTCAACGGCGTGGTCGCCGTCCCGGTCATGGCAGTGATGATGATGATGACGGCGCGAAGCGACATCATGGGCAAGGCAACTGTTCCCCTGGTGATGAGGACCGTCGGCTGGGCTGCGACGGCCGTCATGGCGGTCGCAGCCCTTGTGATGATCGCCCAGTTCTTCTGGGAATAGGAGGCGAAAGCATTTGTGGTGGACGGGACCCTGGCGGTCGGCCGCAGATTAATCCGCCACCGAGCCTCGGCCAGCAACTCGCCGTTCAGCAGGCTGGGCCTCGACCGGAATGGAGGAACACATGACGCGCATAATCAAACCAATCGCCAGCTGAACATGCTCGTCGAGCAGTATGTCGAAGTCAGGTTGAAATCGAGCGCTCATGAATCGGTGATCGTCTGCGCTGGGATTGGTGCGGCCGAAAGTGCGCACATAAGTTCGACGTTGATCGATCCAATTGCTCTTGCCTTTGTGATCGCAACAGAACATGCGCCTTGGGATCAGTAACCTTCCTGGCACCGGGCAATGTAAACCTGGCCATGACCATCGCGATATCGGCATTGGCCGACCCCATTGGCGTGTCCGATCACCGCACCGGCGATCGCGCCGACTGCGCCACCAACGCAGCACCTTGTACCGGATCGCCGGCCGCCGCGGCACCGATCGCGGCACCTCCCAAGCCACCGACGGCAGCGCCTTGTTCGGTACGGGAGCACGCTACGAGCGGAATTAGCAGGCTCAAAATGAGCAGTGCCTTTTTCATGGTCCTCATCTCAAGCCTTAATCGGCCGGAGAAAAAATGCGCCAAGGGATCTTTCGATCCATGGCCTTGTCGCCAACGTGGAACGTCTCCGCTCCAAGGCCGGGCTCTCCATTGTTTTCCCCTGCGCAAACTGTTCGGCAGGCGAACGTTCAGGGCCAACAAATTTCCCGCGATACAGGTGCCGTATACGCCCAGAAAAATGCGAGTCGCGGCAGGGAATCTTACGTGGCGTTTCGGATGCCGACAACTCCGCTGTGGTTAACGCGAGCCCCGCAGCCATCTCAGGCGACTTGCGAATTCGAAACGGAACTTCGCATCGTGCGGCCCGTTGTGACGTCGCAAACTGTGCCGCGCTCAGCCTCCCTGCAACGGTTCGGCCGAACGCGGCGTGCATCAACACTAACGCACAAGGAAACGTACCATGATCGGCAAACTTTTGGCTACCACCGCAATAGCAACCCTGCTGTCGTCTGGCCTGTGGGTATCAGGGGCCGCCGCTGAAGATGCCACCAAACCTGCCACCGCTACGACCACAGCGGCGACGGCGCCAGCGGCTGTTGCAGACGGCAGCCTCGTCACCAAGATCATAGGCGCCGACGTCTACGATAGCGCCGCCGACAATGCCGAGAAGATCGGCGATGTCAAAGACATCGTCCTCTCCAAGGACGGCAAAGCCAAGTACATTATCATCGGCGTAGGCGGATTCTTGGGCCTGGGAGAAAAGAACGTCGCCTACGATTTCAGCAAGGCCGAGTGGGTCGAGAAGAAGGGTGAGCGCTGGCTGGTCGCCAAGACGACCAAGGAAGACCTGCAAGCGCAACAGGATTTTGACCTGAAGGTCTACGACACTGCAGCGGCCCCGAACACCAATGATGTCGCAGCTACGACGACCAATAATGAAGCGGCTCCAGCGACGGACAAGACCGCCACAGCGGCAATCGACAAGTCTTCGCTGACCGAAATGCCGATGGACAAGATCAGCACCAAGGACTTCATCGGCACCAACGTCTATGGCGCCGATGATGCAAAAGTCGGTGAGATCGGCGACGTGGTGATGACCGGCGACAAGAAAGTCGATGCCGTCATCGTCGACGTGGGCGGTTTCCTTGGCATGGGTGAAAAACAGGTGGCCATTGGCCTGGAGAAACTGAAGTTCATGTCGGACAAGGACGGCAACCGGTATCTCTACACCAACTTCACCAAGGCTCAGCTTGAGGCGCAGACCGCCTATGACAAGGCCACCTACGCGCAGAATCGCGACAAGCAGCGGATCATTGTTGGCCAGTAGAACCCAACGTGGCCCGCGCTGCTTAGGCGCGGGCCACGTCTTTTCGATCGTCTGTGCGCGGGATCTCCCCATCAGGGTAGATGTGCACAAGACGAGACGATCTTCCGATCGCTCACGTTGAGGGACCTTGTCGGGAAGGGCAGGTTGGCAGCGGCCCGTCGACGCGGCGCGTCTGATTGCAGTTCACTATTCACCCGAGGAACTTTATGGGTTTATCGCACGTTTTCCCGCCGAACCAATTTCGATTCAAGGAAAGGGGAAAATATGGAAAATCCAAGTGTCGGTTGGATAGCTGCTATCGTGATCGGCGGCATTGCCGGTTGGCTCGCCGAGATGTTCATGAAAAGCAATATGGGCTTGCTCATGAACATCATTCTGGGGATCGTGGGCGCCATCGTCGCCAACTTCCTCCTCGGGCTGTTAGGCGTATCGATGGCCGGCTGGCTTGGGTATCTAGTCGCAGGCTTCATCGGTGCCTGTATTTTGATCGCAGTCGCGCGAATGATAAGGCGCTGAACCAACAATCGACTTTGTGCAAATTGTTGCTCAGATTGAGGCGCGTGATCCCCGGGATTACGCGCCTTTGCTTCTTGCGAAGCTAAACATTGGCGATCAGGTCGCTCACTCGGCCATAGGGGACCCCTGCCATATGCTCGCTTGCTGGAACTAGTCTTGATGCTCCGCATTCTATTAGCTGGGGCTCAAGGAGTAGGCGATGAAAGCGGTTTTGGCACTGGTCGGCGGCTTCGTGCTGACCCTTGCGGTCTTCGCCAGCGGGCTGGCTTTCGCTGCCTGGCTGATTGTCGCCAAGCCCGTGCATCAGGCAAAACCCGCCGATAGTGTCTCACAGCTTTGGACCAAGGACGCACAGCCTGTCGACAAGGCCGCGCAGGGCCTGGAGCGCGTGGCCGCCGCGCAGCCCGCGGCGCCCGATGCCGCTGCCAGGGTGCCGGCGCCCGACTCGACCAATATGGGCGCGGTGGCGCCGGACGCCGGCGAGCAGCGAGCCGGGCGGCTGCCACCTGCCCATGTCAGCTGGTGCGCCGACCGCTACCGCTCCTACAATCCCGACGACAACAGCTACAGGTCCTATAGCGGACAGCAGCGGGCCTGCGTGTCGCCCTATCTCGACACCGCCGCCGACCAGGGCGCGCAGCAGCCCGCCGAAGTCACCTATGTCGAAGGCGGCGCCAGCCCTTTGGTTGCAGCAACGGACCTTTCGGACGACCACGTCCAATCCTGCTTCAGCCGCTACCGCTCCTACCGTCCCGAAGACAACAGCTACCAGCCATATTCCGGTGGGCCGAGGCGCCAGTGCGAATAGGCGTGCCGCTTCCATCTCCGTCTCTCTGAATAGCGACAGTGCGACACAAGGAGATGGCGCCGCCTGCCGTAGATACCAATTGCCGGTGGGGCCGCCGTGGGGACACCCGGACAGGATCTACCCCGCCCATGTGAAGGCACGGAACCTTTCGCCTCGCCCGCTCTTTCACCAGAAGCCAATAGGAGCAAGGAGCCTGTAATGAAAACTCTGGCCGATATTTTTGAGCACACCCTCCAAGACATGTATTACGCGGAGAACGCGATTACCAAGGCCTTGCCTAAGGTAGCTGCAGCCGTGAAGGACGCCAAGCTGAAGAAGGCGGCCGAGGACCATCTCGAGGAAACGAAGGGACAGATCAAGAAGCTCGAGCAGGTGTTCAAGTCGATAGGCAAGAAGGCGTCTGGCGAGAAGTGCGACGCGATAGAGGGGCTCATCAAGGAAGCCGACGGATTGATGGAGGAAGCGTCAGGGACGGCCCTCGACTGC
>NZ_RZQG01001369.1:0-1125 GCF_003998635.1 Mesorhizobium sp. M7D.F.Ca.US.004.03.1.1 | reverse complement strand
GTCGACACCATCCCCTTCCCGGCCGCCGGGCGAGAGCAGGAGACACTGGATCGTTTCGAGGCCGTCAGCCGCGACCGGCGCGCCGCCGCGCTGATCGTTGAGCCGCTGGTGCTCGGCGCCGGCGGCATGCTGATGTATCCGGCTTCGGTTCTGACGGAATTGAAGAAGATTGCCGAAGCCTCCGGCACGCTGCTGATCGCCGACGAGGTGATGACCGGCTGGGGGCGCACCGGAACCATGTTCGCCTGCGAGCAGGCGTCCATTTCTCCGGATATCCTGTGTACCTCGAAGGGCTTGACCGGTGGCGCCATCCCGCTGGCCGCTACGCTCGCCACCGACGCCATCTTCGAAGCTCACTATTCGACGGACCGGAAGAAAACCTTCTTTCATTCGAGCTCCTACACCGCCAACCCGATCGCCTGCGCGGCCGCACTCGCCAATGTCGAGATCTGGCGCGACGAGCCGGTGGCCGAGCGGATCGCGGCCTTGAGCGCGATGCAGGCCGCCGGGCTTCGGCGCTTTCGCGACAATGCCAACTTCACCGACTGCCGGGCAACCGGCACGATCTTGGCTCTCGACCTGCGCGCCGGCTCGGCCGGCTATCTGGCCGAGATCGGCCCGAAGCTGCGCGCGTTCTTCCTCGACCAGGGGCTGCTTGTGCGTCCGCTCGGCAACGTCCTCTACCTTCTCCCACCCTATTGCATCACTGGCGGCGAGTTGGACGGGCTCCATGACGCCATCGAGGAGGCCGGCGAGCGCTTCGGTTCGAGGCCATGAGCAGGTCGTCGCGCATTCTCGGATTTGGCCATCACGCGCCTGGGCGCAAGGTGGCGAATGCCGAGATCGAGAATAATCTCGGTCTCGAACCTGGCTGGATTGAAAGGCGTACCGGAATTCGTTCGCGCTTCTGGGCAACGGACGAAGACACGCTGTCTGGTCTTGCCACGCAGGCTGGCGACATGGCGCTGGCGAACGCCGGTATTGACCGCAGCGACATCGGGCTGCTGTTGCTTGCCACCTCCACGCCCGACCACCTTCTGCCACCCAGTGCACCCCTGGTCGCGCACAAACTCGGCCTCGGTCGCGCAGGCGCGGGCGATCTGACCGGCGCCTGCGCGACCGAGG
>NZ_RZQG01001368.1:0-1125 GCF_003998635.1 Mesorhizobium sp. M7D.F.Ca.US.004.03.1.1 | reverse complement strand
ATCCTGGCCGGCCGTGCCTGCGGGCGGCTCTCCGACGACGAGCGCACGGCGATTCGCCGCAACGATGTCGGCTTCGTCTACCAGTTCCATCATTTGCTGCCGGAGTTCTCGGCGCTGGAAAACATCATGATGCCGCAGCTCATCAAAGGGCTGAGCCGCAAGGACGCGACCGAGCGCGCGGCACAACTGCTCGACTATATGCAGATCGGCAAGCGCGCATCGCACCGGCCGTCCGAACTCTCCGGCGGCGAGCAGCAGCGCGTCGCCATTGCGCGGGCGGTCGCCAATGCGCCGCTGGTGCTGCTGGCGGATGAGCCGACCGGCAATCTCGACCCGGTCACCGCCTCTTATGTGTTCGAGGCGCTGGCGGCGCTGGTCAAGCAATCGGGCCTCGCGGCGCTGATCGCCACCCACAATCACGAGCTGGCATCGCGCATGGACCGGCGCGTCACCTTGGCCGACGGCAAAGTGGTCCCTCTGGGCTCGGGTTGACCTCGGTCTCGACAAACCTTGGCGGGCTCACCATCAGTCCGCCACTGATGCCTGTATCTGGCCCATCGGTAGCTGCCGCTCGGTCCTCAACCTTTTCTTAACCCTGCCGATTTGATCGCCCGAAAATTCCTGATGTAGCCGGATTGTGGTCGTTGACTTTGAAACAAAATTAGAACAAACTGCGAACATATCAACAACAGGAGAGAGTTATGACCGATCTGGTTCAGGATGTCATCTCACTGGTTTGCATGAGCACCTTTCTCGTTTCCATGGCGATCTGGATCGGAGCCATGTGATTTGACGGCATTCGCCGCCGTGATCCTGAGTGGGTTATGACCCGCTCTGCCGTTAAGCTTTTCTTGCCGCCGCAACGTTAGGGTGCCCTGAAAGACAGGGAGCAACGTTGCGTGTCGCCCATCGTCACGGCCATTCTCGTGGCCAGCAATCTCGGGCTGATCTTTCTCTTGATGACCGTGCCGCTTGGTCTGCGCACGGTCCGGCTAAGCCGCGTGATAGCAGCGGACCGGCAGCGCCTCTGGCAGGCGCTGTGGCCGCTCGGCAGCGATGCCGGCTGGTCCGGTGAGATACTCTCGGCCGAAGCGCCGGACGGTGAGGGCGTGGCTCGAATCATGC
>NZ_RZQG01001367.1:0-1125 GCF_003998635.1 Mesorhizobium sp. M7D.F.Ca.US.004.03.1.1 | reverse complement strand
GTTATGCTCTGGGCGGCCTTGCCCCGCCAGTCGGCGTTGAGCAGCTGCGCCTCGTCCTTGGCGTTCGAGAGGTAACCGAGTTCGACCAGCACGGACGGCACATCGGGTGCCTTGAGCACCTTGAAGCCCGCCGAACGCTGGGGATTGTTGATAAGGCCGACGCTGGTCGACAGCTGGCCGACCAGCGTGTGGGCGAAACTCATCGAGAAATTGTGCGTTTCGCGGCGGATCAGGTCGATCAGGATGTCGGTGACTTCCTTTTTGTCGTTCTTGATCTCCATGCCGGCGAACTGGTCGGAGAGGTTTTCTCGGTCGGCAAGCGCCTGCGCCTCGGGATCCGAAGCCCTGTCGGAGACGGTGTAGACGGTGGCGCCGCGAATGCCCTTGACGCTGATTGTGTCGGCATGGATGGAAATGAGCAGGTCGGCCTCATGCTGCCGGGCAATGCGCACGCGATCGTCCAGACGTAGGAATTCGTCTGTGTCGCGCGTCATGAACACATCGTAATTGCCGACGGCTGCGAGTTTGTCGCGCAGCTCCGTGGCGAAGGCCAGCGTGACGTTCTTCTCGATGGTGCCGTTCAGGCCCTCGGCGCCGCCGTCGATGCCGCCATGGCCGGGGTCAATGACCACGGTGAAACGATGGCCCGGATTGGACACCGGTCCGGTGCCGACCCGCCCTCCCTTGTCGGTCGAAACCGTCGATCCGGTGGTCAGCGCCTGATTTGCAAGTGCGGCATCAAACTCGCGTGCGGAGACTGCCGACATGTCGATGGCAATGCGGTAGCCGGTTCCGTCCTCATTCTTGAGCACATCGAGCTTGTCGACGGCGAACGGTCCCTTGCCGGTGAGGATCAGCCGCGAAACGCCCTCGCCGAGTTCGCCCAGGCGCACACCCTTGACCAGGCCGCGTGCTTTCAAATCCTTGGCGTCAATGGCGAATCTCGTATTGGCGAGATCGATGACAAGGCGGTTGGGGCCGCGCAACAGGAACCATTTGATATCGGGTTCGCGATCGAAATCCATGACGATGCGCATCTTGGTGGCATCGCCGGCCATCTTGTAGCCTTTTGCCACCAGCGGAGCGTCGGCGGCATTGGCAATCGAGGAAAAGGCAGAACAGGAC
>NZ_RZQG01001366.1:0-1127 GCF_003998635.1 Mesorhizobium sp. M7D.F.Ca.US.004.03.1.1 | reverse complement strand
TATCGAGCTTGATCATCGACCCGTTGACGCCGCCAGCGGCGTTGATGGCGTCGGCAGCGGCCTGTGCGCCCTGCTTGAACTGATCGCCGATGGTGGCGAGCTGTCCGGTCATCGGGCCGATCACCGCAAAGGTGATATCGTCGGCGAATGCGACCGGCGTGCTCATCATCAGGCCGAATATGGCCGCGTTCAAAATACTCAATTTTTTCATGATGGTAGAACTCCTCCACTCACGCGCGGCCGCCCCGGCCGCGCTTCTTCCAGAGAGGCGGGACAATTTCATCCTTCATTGGGCCTGTCTAGGCGCATTGGCGCCGCTCGATTGGGCCTGCAAGACGTCATCCACGCAAAAAGCCACGCCAGCCTTGTTCCGGCTGGTCGTGGCTTTTTTGCCCGTCGAGCTGTTTCCCAAGCGCCCCCGCGCCTAAAAATCCCACTCACCTTCCCTGCGTCGCGCACGACTGGGCCTGCGGCCCGCCGCGTTCTCTTTCTTAGCATCGTGACCGTCTTACGCGGCCTTCAATTCCGCCGGGTCTGGCCGTCTGTGCGGTCTTGATCCCGGAGCGTCCCTGTCTTCGATAAGCCTGTCCGCGACTGGCAGATATCAGTGCATGGTCATCCATTCGCGGGCTTCGCGAAGCGCCTTGGCGATCTCGATCTTCGACATGGCCGCCGACAGTTCGGAGCGCAATTCCGCGGCGCGGGCCGAGCCCTTGATCGCGGCGATGTTGAACCATTTGTGGGCGGCAACGACATCGGTCTCGCAATCGCGGCCGGTCGCATACATCATGCCCAGTTCGAAAAGAATGTCGGCCTGGGCGGTTGCCCCCATGGCGCCGAAACCTGCTTCAAGCATTTCAAAACGTGCCATTTCAATCCCCTGTTTCCGGCCCCTGTCAGGCTCCCGAGAGCTGCCTTCTTTCGTCCTTGCTGGCTGCTCTTCCGATGCTTTCGAGAATGCCGTGCAGGCTTGAATCCGTCGTTAAATGGCGTGCTTAATTTGAGGAAAACAAAGCTAAAACAAGAGGTAAACGCTGAAATTCGTTAAGGATACAAAGTCAGCAATTCAGCCTGCTTGCGTCAAATTTGACGAAAATTTTCCGGCGCCAAGTCAAGACTCCGCTAAC
>NZ_RZQG01001365.1:0-1127 GCF_003998635.1 Mesorhizobium sp. M7D.F.Ca.US.004.03.1.1 | reverse complement strand
GTCCGACCAGGTCGAGGTCGACTTGTGCTCCCGCAATCGTCTGCTGGAGCGAACGCGCGCGCTGCTGCTGGGCCTCGTCAAGTTGATGCTGCGCCTGGGCCGCCGCCAGAGCCGCGGCACTTTCCTCGCGCAGCTGCCGAACCGCGAAGCTCTCGCCCGTGATCGGCTTTGCCCGCTCCGCAGCTCGCGCGGCGTCCGCCAACTCCTGCGGCGACCGGGCGCCGATGCGGCCGAGTGCCACCTCCTGGTCTCGCTTGAGCTGGTAGAGCGTCCCGGCGTTCTTGATGAGATCCGCCTGCATGGCGGCGCCTTCGCCGAAGTCAGGCCGGCCGCCCTTCACAACGAGAGCGTTGACGGCGGCTTGGGCGCTCGGAAGCGCCAGGGCGGCCCGAGCTGCGGCATCGGTCAGCTTGTCCATGGCCGGAAGCTCAATCTGGATAAGCTGATCCGGCTGTTCGGTGAGGACTACGTCTACATCAACGACAAGGAGATCAGCCGTCAGACGGTCTGCACCGAATGCGGCCACGTCGGCGCCAAGATCAACGTCACCGCCAACACGACGCCGACCGGCTGGTCGCCACCTTTTCCGGCCTGATTTGGTGCCATTCGATCTTGCGCGGTCGCCGCCGCCGGGCGGGTTTGGTGCCAAGTGAAGTTGCGCGGCCGGTTTCTGCCTTTCTGGCTTTCTGGCCCCGCCCGTTCGCCGCAATCCCTTGGTTTTCCGGGCTTCTGGCGGCCCTTCCCGCCATTTATCACCTTTTCCCAGCATTTGGCCGCTGATGCCATCTGAACTTGCGCGTTACATCTATGACCTCGTCGGACGCGACACCGCACGTCCGTTCAGCCCGCATTGCTGGAAGGTGGCGATGGCGCTTGCCCACAAGGGGCTCGACACATCAACCGCGCCGACGCGCTTTCTTGAGGTGCCCACTGTCGAGGGCGGCGTTTCGAAAACCATTCCGGTGATCCGCGACGGCGAGACGGTCGTCGCGGATTCCTTCGCCATCGCGCTTTATCTCGATGAAGCCTATCCGGATCGGCCGACGCTGTTTGGCGGTGAAGGCGGCAAGGCGATGGCGCGCTTCATCGAACGCTGGTCGCAACTGACCATCCATCCCTATGTGACC
>NZ_RZQG01001364.1:0-1130 GCF_003998635.1 Mesorhizobium sp. M7D.F.Ca.US.004.03.1.1 | reverse complement strand
AAGCCATCCATTCGCGGCCGATTCGCGAATGTTCCAGCCGCCAAGCACACCACGCCGCGAGCCCTGCAAGCGTTGCGGTCAGATAGAAAATGTAGATTGGATCGTTGAAATCGACCCCCGCAATCTGTGGCTTGGGAATCTCCACAAGGCCCTGCGCGCCGCCGAGAAACGACCGCATCATGTCAGAGACGACGAGCACCCGAATGATTTCTCCAAGTCCGAGCGTCGCCACAGCGAGGTAGTCGCCCCTCACGCGCAATATGGGAAGACCAAACAGCAGCCCCGCTGTCGCCGATGCCAGGACAGCGATAGGCAGGCACGCCCAGAAGCTGAGACTAGCGATAGCTGTCTCATTGTGTCCGCTCAGAAGGCCTACCGTGTACGCTCCAATCGCGAAGAAAGCGACAAATCCCAGATCGATAAGTCCTGCCATGCCGAGCTCGATATTGAGCCCCATGCCCATCAAGGCGTAGAGGCCGACCAGAACGCAGATCTGGGCAATGAACTGGTTGGTGAGCAAGGGAAGAGCAAGAAGCAGGATCGCCACCATCGACCAAAAAACACGCCGGCATTTCGGCGAGGCGAAGACTTTCCCTACGGTCTTGCTGCCGCCGATCGCATCGGCAAGCATAGACGTAAGCAAAGTCGCCAAAGCGATCACTATGGCGCCATACCGAGACACGCCGTCTGAGCTCACAAACCACGCAATCGCATCGGCGATCGGGCCATCGTCCGGAGAAAAGCTCAACAAGAGATCGGACAGTAGTCCCACGAGCACGACCGCGCTGGCGGCAAGCATCAGCGGTCGCCGAAACCTCCCGCCCAAACGACGCAGAAAAACAATAAGCATGAACACGAATGCAAAACTCGAAAACAAGAGGGCCCCGCCGATGGCGAGCCCCTGATTCAGCACGAGCCCGCTGAGAAGCTCGGGCGTGACAGCAACAAGGTAAGGGCGCAAATTGATTTCAGTGCCAGCCTTTACCAGACCCAGCACCGGCATGGTGGCCAGCGCTGCCGCAAACAGCGCGGCAGGGATAACATTTGAAAGAGGCCGGCGCGCTGTCGCGCCGGCGAAGGAATTCGCTGCCACGAAAGCCAAGAGAAGTACCGCCAATTGAGAACTGTCT
>NZ_RZQG01001363.1:0-1133 GCF_003998635.1 Mesorhizobium sp. M7D.F.Ca.US.004.03.1.1 | reverse complement strand
CGCGTCGACCACGGCAGCCGACTGGCGCCATCATGCGATCGGTGAAGTCGTGCGCCGGCAGAGCCGGACAATGCACCCGCCACGCGAGGCGACAGCCCGCAGCGACGTTCATTACCGCTTCAGCCGCCGACCAGCGCCTTCGTCGTCACCAGATTGACGCCGGCTTCAGTGAATTCGCCATTGTGCCTGATGATGACCTGCTCGGCGCTCTCGCTGGCGTTGTCCAGCGTGCTGTGAGCGTCGGAAACCACGGTCACGCCGAGTCCTCTGGCCATCGCGCCCTTGACCGTCGCCGCCACGCAAAAATCGGTCTGTGCGCCCAGCAGCACGACAGCACCGGCGCCCTGCCCAGCCACCCAGTCGCCGAAGGCGGGATTGCTGAACGCATCGCGCACGGATTTGGCAAAGGTCGGCTCGTCCGCTGCCTGGCCAAGGGCGGGCCAGACCGGCCAGCCCGGCTCGCCCGGCGCCAGCGGATCGCCTTCGGGTCCATCATGCCTGACAAAGGCGACCTTCCGGCCGCTATGCCGCGCCCAGTCGATCACCGCCTTGGTGCGCTCGACAATATCAGGCGCATCATGGATCGGCGGCTCGTGCACGCCGTCGAACATGCCGGTCTGGAGATCGATGACAATGAGCGGCGCTTTGTCTGGGAGGCTGGCAGCTGACATGGTTTTTTACATAGCACGGCGGACAAGGTGATCAAGGATTTGCTCACTCCGGCGCGCCGGCAAACAGCACCACGCCATCGCCGCCGGTGGCCGGCCAGTCGCGGATGGTGCGGTCGTTGCCGCCGGTCAGCACCGTGCCGTCGGCGGCAAAGGCCACCGCATAGATCGGGCCTGTCTGGCTGTCGAACATCGCGATCTGGTTGCCGCTGTCCATGTCCCATAGCCGCGCCGTGCCGTCGAGTGAGCCGGAAACCAGGCGCTTGCCGTCGGCCGACAACGCCAGCGCGTAGACGATGCCCTCATGGCCCTCGAAGCGGCGCACTTCGCGACCGCTGTCGACATCCCAGAGCTTGATCGTGTAGTCGCCGCTGCCGGTGACAAGATGGCGCCCGTCAGCGGTGAACACCGCGCCATAGGTGCCTTGTTCGTGCCCGTGCCAGCTGCGCAGCTGCTTGCCGGTCT
>NZ_RZQG01001362.1:0-1138 GCF_003998635.1 Mesorhizobium sp. M7D.F.Ca.US.004.03.1.1 | reverse complement strand
CTATTATCTAGCGCGAGTCCATGACGGGTGGATGACAGGGCTAAAAGGCTGGGGGCAATCAATGGTCGGGCGGCTGGCAGCGGACAGTATCGAGCGGCGCAGCGGCGTTTCGCTTTGGCGGCAGATCGCCGACAAGATCCTGCAGGCGATCGCCATCGGCGATTTCACGGAAAATGCCGCGCTGCCGCCGGAGGTGGCACTGGCCGAGCGCTATGGCGTCAACCGCCACACGGTGCGCAGCGCCATAGCAGCACTTGTGCAGGAAGGCGTGCTGCGGGCCGAGCAGGGACGCGGCACCTTTGTGCTGTCGCGCAAGCGGCTGTCCTATCCGATCGGCGCGCGCACGCGTTTTTCGACGGGCTTGCAGGGGCAAACGTCGGAACGGCATATCGTCCTGCTCGCCTCGTCGGTCGAGCCGGCCAGCCAGCGCGTCGCCGAGGGCCTTGGCCTTGCCAGGGGAGCTGAGGTGATCCGTCTGGAAACGCGCGGCGAAGCCGATGGACGGCCGGTGTCGCGCGCCGCCGGCTGGTTCGATGCCAGTCGCTTTGCCGGAATCGATGCCGCGATGGCTGAGACCGGCTCGATCACCGCGTCGCTGGCGCGTTTCGGCATCGACGATTATCTCAGGCAATCGACCGTGCTGTCGGCGCGCCATGCCGATGCGGCGGACCTTGCCGATCTCGACCTGCAGCCGGGCGCCATCGTGCTGGTCACGGTCGCCGTCAACGTCACGCCGGACGGCCAGCCGATCCAGTTTTCCGAGTCGCGCTTCCCGGCCGAGCGGGTCGAGCTCAAGCTGTCTGCGCTCTGAGCCGCCGCCGGTAGCCTATCCGACCTCGATCACAGCCTTGATCAGGCCGGATTTTTCGTGTGCCCAGCGAGCGAGATCGGACGGCGTTTCGGCAAGCGATGTTCGGTGGGTGACGAGCTTGGCCAGCGGCACGGCGCCGTTGCGGATCGAGGCGGCGACGTGGTCGAAGTCGGCGCGCAAGGCGTTGCGGCTGCCGATCAGCGTCATCTCGCGTTTGTGGAATTCCGGATCGGAAAAGCTGATGTCGTCCTTGACTACGGAGACCAGCACCAGCGTTCCGCCATGCGCGACATGGGCGAAGGCCGACTGCACCGACTGGGTGTTGCC
>NZ_RZQG01001361.1:0-1140 GCF_003998635.1 Mesorhizobium sp. M7D.F.Ca.US.004.03.1.1 | reverse complement strand
CAGGCAGTTCAACGAGCGGCAGATGGAGCTGGGCAATCCGAAGGTGCTGATCAACCTTGGCGGCCCGTCAGCCAAGACCTTGCTCAATACCTCCGAAGGCATCCTGCGGCTGCGCGGCAACTGGCGGGTCCATACGACGGCATCCGGCATCGCCATTCCCGCCATGCCAACGCTGCATCCGGCTTATCTCTTACGAACGCCCGCGCACAAGAAGCTGGCGTGGCGGGATTTTCTCGAGGTGAAGGCAAAGCTGCGGGAAATTGGCTGAGGCTTGGCAAGTAGCCAATCTCCGACATGGATGCCGTACCGATAACCTCCGAGGTAATTGAAATACGTCTCCTCTCAGCCTAACCATGCCTCATGACAACACCCCAAACCTCCGCCGGCAGCCTCATTCGCGAATGGCGCACGCGCCGGCGCATGTCGCAGCTCGATCTCGCGATGGAGGCCGAGATCTCGCAGCGGCATCTGAGCTTCGTCGAGAGCGGCCGTGCCGCGCCCTCACGGGATATGGTGCTGCATCTGGCCGAGCAATTGTCGATCCCGCTCAGGCAACGCAACCGGTTGCTGCTCGCCGCCGGCTTTGCCCCCAGCTTCGGCGAGCGCTCGCTCACCGACACGACGCTGGCGCCGGCGATGGCGGCGGTCGAGATCGTGCTCAAGGGGCACGAGCCTTTCCCGGCACTCGCTGTCGACCGCCACTGGAACCTGGTTTCGGCCAACGCCGCCATCGCTCCCTTCCTTGCCGATATCAGCGAGGCTTCGCTGCTGACGCCGCCGGTCAACGTGCTTCGCCTCAGCCTGCATCCCGGCGGCATCGCACCACGCATCGTCAATCTCCAGGAGTGGCGAGCGCATCTGCTTGAGCGCCTGAAACACCAGAACGACGCCTCCGGCGACCCGGTGCTGGTCGAGCTGGAGCGTGAACTGCGGACCTATCCGTCCGGCTTGAAGGGCAGCCGGCCGACGCCTGTCGAGCCGAATGCCATCGTGCACCCGCTCAGGCTGGCGCATGGCGATCAGGTGCTGTCATTCATCAGCACCATCACCGTCTTCGGCACGCCGCTCGACGTGACGCTGTCGGAACTGGCGATCGAATCGTTTTTCCCGGCCGACGAGCAGACGAGGACGGTGCTGGTG
>NZ_RZQG01001360.1:0-1140 GCF_003998635.1 Mesorhizobium sp. M7D.F.Ca.US.004.03.1.1 | reverse complement strand
CGTCCATCTCGGCCGCGTCGAAAAGGCCATCGGTGCTCTGCTGGTGGTCGCCGGCGTGTTTTTCCTCACCGGTGGCGTGCAGACCGTGTCCTACTGGCTGCTGGAGAATTTTCCGGTGCTGGGGCGGCTGGGGTAACTTTTTGTCGGATGCCGAACGCATTTTCTGCGTTCGATTGGATCGTTGAACTACTGATTAAAAGTAAGTTGCTCATCCGATCTCATCGGAATTTAACCGCATTGGTGCAGCATGGCGCCACTGCTAGCATGCTTTGATTCCCAACCCTTTCATATGGTTGTCCATCCATGAGCCAGAGATCCTGCCTGTCCGTCATCCTCGCCGCCGGCGAAGGCACGCGCATGAAGAGCGTGCTGCCGAAGGTGCTGCACCAGATCGCCGGGCTGCCGATGGTCGCCCATGTGGTGAAGGCAGCCGAAGCAGCCGGCGCCGGCAGCCAGGCGCTGGTGATTGGCCATGGCGCGGACGAGATGCGCAAGGCGGCGGCGAAATTCGCGCCAAAGGCCGAGACCTTCGTGCAGGAAAAGCGTCTCGGAACGGCGCACGCCGTTCTGGCCGCACGCGAGGCGATATCAAAGGGTTATGACGATATCCTTGTGATGTTCGGCGACACGCCGCTGATCGACGCGGATGCGCTGACCGTGGCGCGGCTGAAGCTGGCTGAGGGCGCTGCCGTCGTGGTGATCGGTTTCCGCCCGCCCAGTCCGACCGGTTATGGCCGGCTGATCGAGAAGGACGGGAAGCTGGTCGCCATCCGCGAGGAGAAGGATTGCTCCGAGGAGGAGAGGAAAATAACCTTCTGCAATGCCGGCATGATGGCGGTGGCCGGTGCCCACGCGCTGAAGCTGCTCGACGCGGTTGGCAACAAGAATGCCAAGGGTGAGTATTATCTCACCGACATTGTCGAGATCGCCGGCGCGCGAGGCCTCGATGTCATTGCCACCGAAGCCAGTTTCGAGAGCGCGCTCGGCATCAACAACCGCGCCGAACTGGCGCAAGCCGAGGGCATCTGGCAGGCGCGCCGCCGCCACGAAGTGATGCTATCGGGCGTGACGCTGATCGCGCCGGAGACCGTGTACTTCTCGCACGACACCGAGATCGGCGCCGACACGATCGTCCAACCC
>NZ_RZQG01000135.1:0-9941 GCF_003998635.1 Mesorhizobium sp. M7D.F.Ca.US.004.03.1.1 | reverse complement strand
CTGCATAGACGCCCAGCGATACGACGATCGAAAGGGCTTTGCCCAATCTTGGTCCGTCGCCGACGACAACCTCACTTGGACCTTCAAGATCTGGCCCGGCATGAAGTGGTCGGACGGCCAGCCTGCTACCGCTAGGGACGCGGCGTTCACTTATAGTTATTTGCACGATTCCATAGGCAAGCCCGACGAGCTAAACGTCGGGTGGAACAGCACCAGCGGTCTTGAGAACGTCGAGTCCATCAAAGCGTTCGACGACGAGACTTTGCAGATCGTGACCAAGTTCCCCGCGACCTGGCCAATAGACAATATCATAATGATCGTTCCCGAGCACATTTGGAAGGACATCAGCTATGCTGACGCACGCGTAACCTTCCGCAACGATCCGCCTTTGGTGGGTACGGGACCTATGATCGTTTCGGAGTTTCACCAGGGCCAGTTTACACGCCTGACGCCGAACCCCTATTTCCGTACGGGGAAGCCCCAAATCGCGGGGGTGATCCTGCGGTCCTTCGATGCCGCCGATCCGATTGCGCAAGGTCTTAAGAGCGGGGAACTCGATTATGGCAACTACCTGACGTCCGCCCAGTGGGCTGATCTCTCGAAGGATCCCGACATTGTAGTCGGTGAATCCCGCATAGCTCAGAAAACCTATCTCGCCTTCAACACCGCTTCGGGAGATGGCGCAGGTAGCACCAAGGCTCTGCAGGATCCGGCGTTTCGCGATGCGCTCGGCTACGCGATCGATCAGAAGGCCATCGTCGATCGAGCCATGCGCGGACACGCCGACCCTGGTGTCGGACTCGCAATGCCGGTGGCGGCCGATTACTATTCAGATCTGAACGACATCAGGCGCCACTTCGATCTCGCCGAAGCCAACCGCCGGCTTGACGCCGCAGGGTACCGGGACACGAACGGCGATGGCATTCGGGAGGACAAGGACGGGAAGAGTTTCCAGCTAGAGCTGGTGTCTGGACCTTCAGCAAATATAGAGATGCCGGTCGCGGCAGTGCAGTTTATCGCTGGCTGGTTGGAGCAAATCGGTATCCCTGTATCGGTGACTCGGCTCGACTCCGGTGCGCTGAGCGCCCGCGCCGCAGCTCCGGCGAAAGGCGGCGGAGGGTGGGATCTGCTCATTTCCGATACCTGGCAAGGCCCAACACCTAAAGACCTGCTCATCTTCGGCAGCAGCAATTCCATCGGCATCAAGAACAAGGCGTACTGGACGAATGCGGAGTTCGACAAACTGTTCGCGGAGGTGCAGGTCACCGTTGACCTCAAGAAAAACCAAAAGCTGGTCGACCAGGCAGCGCGACTAATTTATACTGAAGCGCCTTACATCGTACTATGTTACCCCACCCTGCTCGAAGCCCACCGGAGGGATTGCTTCGAGGGTTGGGGAAAGCAAGGCATCATGTCGATGGACAGCTACTTCCCATTCGATCGCTTGAAGCCGGTGCCCGCGCCGTGAACGGAGGGGGAGGGAGCCGTCACATCCTGCGCATCATCGTCAGGGCCTCTATAACCCTCCTGATGGTGGCAGTCCTGAACTTCATCCTATTCCGAGTTATTCCAGGTGACCCTGCATCTCTTTTGCTTGGCGGGGCGCGCGTCAGCGTCACCGCCGAGCAGATTGAGGCGCAGAACCAACGTTGGGGCCTTGACCGGCCGCTGTTCCCGGACCAGGCGGTCGACTACCTGTCGGCAACACTCCGCGGCGATTTCGGCTACAGCTTCAAGTTCAGGGGCAGGCATGTCGCAGACCTGATAGCGGAACGCCTGCCGGACACCATAGTCCTAGTCGGGGTTGCTCAGATAATGGCAATCGTTATTGGGGTGATGCTTGGGATCTACGCAGGCTGGCGCCGGGGAGGAGCCGGCGACCGTATCGCAACCGGAGCCTCTCTGGCGCTCTATTCTACGCCGGCTTTCTGGCTCGGCATGATCCTGGTGGTAATCTTCAGCACGGCATTGGGTTGGCTCCCGGGCTATGGTGCATACTCGCCCGGCCTGATCACGGGCTCTCTTGGTTCGTTCCTCGACTACCTGCAACATCTCACGCTTCCCGCCACTGCGGTGGCGCTTGGGCTAATCGGCCAGTACGTCGTCGTCGCTCGTGCCGCAATGAGTGACGTACTCACCGAGGATTACATGGTAACCGCACGGGCGAAAGGGCTGACCAACGGTCAAATGCTGATGCGTCATGCATTTCGCAATGCAATGCTACCGGTCGTGACCTTGATCACCCTCAATATTGGCTATGTGGTCGCCGGGGCCATCACTGTCGAAGCCGTTTTCGCCTGGCCGGGTATCGGCGGGCTGACGGTGGAAGCACTCAACGCACGGGACTACCCAGTCCTTCAAGGCATATTCCTGTTGCTTGGCGTTTCAATTGTTCTCGCAAACCTCGTAGCCGATCTTGCCTACAGCCTTCTAGATCCGAGGGTCCGACAATGAGCGACAATATTGTTCGATATTGCCCGCGAGGCCGGGCGCGCGCAATAAAAGGCTTTCTGCGTCAATTTCTCAGCTATGGCGGTGCTCAGGTGGGCCTCGTATGTCTGGTATTCTTTCTTGTTGTGGGAGCGGTCCCCAATATTCTGGCGGGACCGCTCCAGACTGCGATCAATGCAACTGGCGATTTCCTCGCACCCCCATCAGGCGAGCATCTGCTCGGCACGGACGAAATCGGGCGGGACGTGCTCAATCTGGTCCTCCATGGTGCCCGGATCTCGCTTACGATTGCGCTACTCGCGACTGTGATCAGCCTCGTCGTTGGGACTACAATCGGTACGACCGCTGGCTACTATGGTGGCAGGGTCGACGTCTGGCTGATGCGCTTGACAGACTTCTTTTTTGTCATGCCGTCCTTCGTGCTGGCGCTGGTCATTACACCCGTGGTTCTCGAGGTGATGGGGCGCGGTGGAGAAATCCTGGGCTTCCGTCCTTCTCTTTTCGTGATCATTGTCGTTATAGGCATGACAAGCTGGTCCTTTGTTGCACGTATCGTCCGGAGTCAGACACTGTCGCTTAAGGAGCGACCATTCATTGATCGTGCGCGCGTTGCGGGTAGCAGTAATTTCGGCATCATGGTGCGGCACATCCTCCCCAATCTCGTGCCGCAAATCGCAGCCAATGGTGCGCTGGTGGTCGCCAGCGCAATCTATGTCGAGACATCGCTCTCATTCCTTGGACTCGGGGACCCGTTGCAGCCTTCATGGGGCACTTTGCTTTCGCTCGCTCAGCGCGCCGGCGCGGCCAGTGCTGGAGCCTGGTGGTACCTCGGCGCCCCAGGACTGTGCGTACTCACGGTTTCGCTTAGCTTCGTCCTGATTGGCAGTGCCCTTGACGACACGTTCAATCCACGGCGGAGGGTGATCCCATGACCAGCTCCTCCCAGGACAAAACACCGCTTCTGGAAATAGACCGGCTCTCTGTCGATTATGGGCTCAAGGGCGTTTCATTGCGAGCAATCGACGGCGTAAGCTTCGCGCTCCGAGCCGGAGAGGCCGTGGGCCTCGTCGGAGAATCGGGCAGTGGCAAGACCACGACCGCGATGGCGATCGCTGGTCTACTATCACCCAACGCGCGGGTCAGCGGCGGCCAAGTGCGCTATCGTGGCAACCGACTGCCGATCGACGATGATGCGGCGATGCGGCCACATCGCTGGAGCGAAACGTCCGTTGTCTTCCAGGGCGCGATGAACGCACTTAATCCTGTTCACCGCATTATCAAGCAGATCGCCGAGCCATGCATGCTGAAGCTCGGCATGTCGCGGGGCGAGGCGACCAAGCGGGGAAGTGAGTTGCTTCAACTGGTCGGCATCCCGGCGGATCGTGGTTCCGCCTACCCTCACGAGTTGTCGGGCGGAATGCGACAAAGGGTGATGATTGCCATGGCGCTCGCGTGTCGACCTTCGATTATCATTGGTGACGAGCCCACCACAGCGCTCGACGTCATCACTCAGGCTCAGATCCTTAACCTGCTAGGCGACTTGCGATCGCAGTTGAGCCTCGCCCTGATTTTGATCACCCACGACCTTTCTGTGGTGGCTAAGTGTTGTGATCGCGTAATGATCATGTACGCGGGCCGCATCGTCGAGGATGGCACTGTCGCCGAGATTTTCGCCCAGCCCAAACATCCCTACACCCGACAGCTGATCGAATCGATCCCGAACCCAGCGAGCGGCAAAAAGATGATCCGGCCAATACCGGGTGATCCTCCCAACTTGGTGAATCGACCCTCGGGCTGCGCTTTCCATCCGCGTTGCCCGTCGGTCATGGGGGGGTGCGCGACCGAAGTCCCCAGCCTCAATAAGTTCGGGCGGGGACGTGTCGCCTGTCACCTTCACCGGTCCTTGACGCAAGAAGACAAGGTCGCTGTTCATGCCTGACACTGCCGGCATCCTGCGTCTCGAGAGCCTGCAAGTTCATTTTCCTATCCAGGGCGGTCTGTTCGACCGTGTCCTGGGCCGATCTGTCGGCGCCATGCGCGCGGTAGACGGGATCGACCTCAACGTCGGGCGGGGCGAGATCGTCGCCCTGGTCGGCGAATCGGGAAGCGGCAAGACCACTGTGGGCCGCGTCATCACCAAGCTTGCCAAGCCGACTGGCGGCAGAATGCTGTTCGAAGGCCGCGACATGAGGTCGGTAGAGGGCTTCTCGGCTCTACGTCCGTACCGGCGTCGCGTGCAAATGATCTTCCAGGACGCTTATCAGGCCCTCAATCCGCGACACACCGTGTTCGACATCGTGGCGGAGCCGTTGCAGTCCCTGCGGCTGGTCGGTAACGCCACTCAACTCGCCGACCGGGTGAGTGAAGCGCTTGCGGCCGCTGGGCTCAATCCTCCCGGCGATTTCTTCGCCCGCTTCCCGCACGAGCTATCCGGCGGGCAGCGCCAGCGCGTCGTGATTGCAGGAGCGCTTGCCGTCCGGCCGGAACTCATCGTTGCTGATGAACCTGTATCGATGCTCGATGTCTCGATACGCGCTCAGATTCTTCAGGTCCTGGTTGACTTGCGCGACAGGCACAACATGGCGCTGCTGTTCATCACCCACGATTTGCCCCTTGCCTGGCTGATCGCCGACCGGATTGCGGTCTTGTATCTTGGAAAATTGGTCGAGATTGGTAGCGCCGACGAGATCACATTCAACCCTCGCCATCCGTATACCGTCGCCTTGCGCAACGCCACACCGCAGATTGGCGGCAACGCAGGTCGCGCCGAGTTGCCGGCCCTGCAGGGCGAGGTTCCAAGTGCCGCGCGCGTGCCGAAGGGCTGCCGTTTCCATCCTCGTTGCCCGCTTGCCTTCGACCGTTGCAAAGCTGAGGAGCCGCCGGCGATCGAAGTTGGACCACAGCACCTGTCAGCCTGCTGGCTCGCTAAGTGAAAGGCATGCAATCAGCGCCACCCCAATGAGCGTATTCCATCTGGTATTGCACAGGCAGGTGGGCTGGAACACCACCGTGCAGATAGAATGCTGAGACCCGTCGAAATTGGCCACTCCATCTTGAATCAGTCTCAATGTCTGGGAGGCACTCTGAAGTGTGTAATGAACTAGGCCCGATTAAACCGCCAACGCCGCGATACGAAGTGGTTTTGCAGACCGGCTTGCGCGTTCCAATGCGGGACGGCGTTGAGCTCGCCACGGACCTGTATCGGCCTATTGGTTACACTGGGGAACTCGGGTCAATCCTTATCCGAACTCCATACGGTAAGACGCCCTATCGCTGTCCGGTTGAGCCTCGCCACAAAGTGGCAAGAATGTTTGCTGGACAAGGGTTCGCTGTACTTGTGCAGGAGCGTCGTGGCGTCTTCGATTCCGGCGGCGTATTCACGCTCAGGGAACATATAGGGGACGACGGTTATGACACGCTGTCCTGGATTTCGCAGCAGCCATGGTCGAATGGACGCGTGGGCACATATGGGTGCTCGGCGCTTGGTATCGCGCAGGTTTTGCTGGCGCAGTTGTGCCATCCAGCCCACCGATGCGCAATTGCGCAGGGATCGGGCGGCGCGAACGGCTCTGCCGGAGGGCGATATCGCAACGGGGATCTCCGTCTCGGCGGTGCGGTGGAGGTTGCCGCGTTTGTCCCCTGGTTCCACCAAACCGCAGCGAAGGACCGGTCCCGAGTGCAACCGAAAAGCGATGAGGAGTATCAGCGGGCTTTCGCGTCGCTGCCGCTCGTCAACATGCTTAAGAGCCTTGGGGGACCGCCGACTGACTGGGAGGACTGGGTCTCGCGTGACCCAGGCGATCCCTGGGGGGATCGGAATGGGATGCTTAGCGAGGACTCGACCATCGACGTCCCAGCCCTGTTCGTGAACTCGTGGTACGACGTGGGGGCTGCCGACGCGCTTCACCAGCAGCGCGTTTTTAGTGCTCGCGGATTGAGCCCGGCGGCACGCGATCACCAACATATCATTCTGTCGCCAGCCACGCATTGTGGCACCGAGAGTCTCAAAGCCCCGACGGTTATCGGCGAGCGCGAGCTGGGCGACGCGCGCCTGGATTGCTGGCAGATCTACCTGGACTGGTTCGACTGCTGGCTGAACGACAAGCCCGACCGGATCGAGGGAATGCCCCGCGTCCAGTACTACGTGATGGGTCGCAACGAGTGGCGTGCCGCGTCAGAATGGCCCCCTCTTGGTGTGGAACTGCAGCACTGGTTCCTCCGCAGCGGCGGGAATGCCGCGACCCGTCTAGGCGACGGGACTCTTGATGTAGAGCCTCCGAGTGCCGACGAGCCGGCTGACACGTTTACCTACGACCCTGGGGATCCGGCGCCGTTCTTGGGGATGGACGGCGGGAAGTCAAGTGGAACTACTATAGGACCCCGCGATTACCAGGACGTCCAGCTTCGTCCAGACGTCCTCTGCTTCACTTCACCGCCCCTCACAGAGGGCATGGAGGTTACCGGATTTGTCCGGGCGGTCCTCTTCGTCTCTTCTTCGGCCCCGGACACGGACTTCGTGGCCAGACTGTTGGACGTACATCCCGATGGCCGTGCGATTGACGTGGTGGACGGGATACTGCGCGTCCGCTATCGCGAGGGCTTTGATCGGGCTGTTTTCATGGAACCGAGCGTTATATGCAAAATCGAGATTGATCTCGACGCCACAAGTAATTGGTTTCCGGCCGGCCATCAAATTCGCCTGGAAATCACTAGTTCGGCCTTCCCGCGGTTCGACCGCAACCTGAATACGGGAGGTAACAACTGGGACGAAACTGAATGGGTAGTGGCTCGGAACACGATTCATCACTGCGAGCAGTTCCCCTCCCACGTACTGCTTCCTGTGATGACAGCGATGGGGTCCCATGCCGGCAAGGCGAATTTGAACAGCATCGCTAGGTGTTTAGATTGTGGTATTCGGCTTTGCCCCCCGCCTTGAACGGGTTGTTTTGAAGTGCTGCGCTTCGAGATGATGACAAAACGTGGTCTGTGTGAACAGCCACAAGCATCAGGAAAGGAAGCGCAGCATGAAAAATTATGCCGGACTGGACGTCTCCGTGAAAGAGACCACCGTTTGCATCGTGAGAAGGGCGCCGAATTTGCCGAGAGATGAAGGTTGCTAGTCATCCGGACGATCTTGCTGACGCATTGAAGAACCCCGCATGGAATCTCGCCCGGATCAGGCTTGAAGCCGGCCCCTTATCCCAATGGTTGGTCTGGCGGCAGCCGGACTACGTGACCTGTATCGAGCCCCGTCATTCCAAGGCGTTCTCAAGGCACAGGTCAACAAGACCGACCGCAACCATGCTCGCGGCATCGCGCAGATATGCGGGTTAACCTGTTCCGGCCCGTGCATGTCAAGAGTAAGCGGTATTCTCGGGCCACGGCCTTGAGCTCGAGCTTGTTGATGTAGACCCAAGGCAGGAGATCGTCGATCTGGCTGTTGGGGTGGCCGTTGACGATCCTGGTGAGGACATCGGCGAGATAAGCCGAGCGGTTCGACACCATTGAGCTTGCAGGTTTCGATCAGCGAGGCGATGACTGCCCAGTGTTCGGCGCCGCCGTCAGAGCCTGCGAAGAGCGCGTTCTTGCGGTTGAGCGCGAAGACTGATTCATTATGCACCCCCTCTTCAAATGGCGGGAAACAGCGATTTCTGATTATCGTCGTTGATGATACGCGGAGATTTGCGCGCCAAATCGGCCTTGATCCGTTCATCTTCAAGGTCGCTGGCGCGGATCTGGTAGGGCGCGCCGCGCATGACCTGCTCGGCTGGTAATATGCCGTCCCTGACGAACCGGCGGATTTTGACGTGCGACACGCCAAGCTTCGCGGCCGCGTCCGACATGGTAAGCCACTCGCCGTTCTTGTCGGAAGACCGATAGCCGCTGATCTTGTGCACCGTGCGCAGGGATTGGACGCGTCGCGCCGTCCAGGTCTTTCCCTGACCCGTCTTCATGCCCATGCGGTTGAGTGTGGCGGCGATTTCGGCATCCGACCATCGCGTTGCCATGGATCGCATGACCGCCAGAGCCTCCTCAGGCGTACTCTGGCCATGCTCTCCGGATTTGGACTTGCGAACCCTTACCTGGGAATGCTGGCCCCCATGCCAATGGATGGTCAGGATCACATCGCGCGCGTCGTCATCGACGTCCGCCACAATGTCCTTGATGAGCGCGCGCAGCAGTTGCTGACGGAACCGCATATCGACACCCGGCGCATTCCAGGCGGCTTCGAGATCCTGGGCGAGGCCGGTGAAGTCAGGGATCGCGTCGACAGGCTCCATACGCTGGACTTCACTGAGCCGGGCCTCGCAGGTCTCCACGCGCCTGAGCCTAGCTTCCCAGTTCCTCTCGAGCTGGGCCGCTATAAGCCGGTTCTCCGGGTCGCAGGCGGCGTAGCGGCGCTCGGCGAGCGATGCCTCATAGCGTGCCTGCTGCAGGTCCATCTCGATCATCTGCCGCCGCCTGGCTTCGCTCTCCAGCTGCATCTGTTCAGCCTCCAACGCCGCCTCGATCGCCATCGGCGCAACCGCCTCCAAGGCTTCGCGGGCCACCGCCGCATCGGTGCGAAAGCCGTTGAACGACATGCATCGCGCCTGCGCCATCATGGTGTTCTCGCAACGATAGACCGGGTAACCTTGGCCACGTCCGGCATACGTGACAACCAGTCTTCGCCCGCATCGACCACAGGAGAGAAGACCCGGGAGCAACGCGCGACCGCCGCGGCCCGACTTGACGCCGCCGGCTTTGCCATAGGCGTTGGCGGCGAGAAGTTCCTGGTTCCGTTCGTACTCGCTCCATCCGATATAGCCTTCGTGATGCTCCTTGAGCACCACCGCCCAATCGCTGGCCGGCTTGTAATGACCATAGCTCTTGCGGACGCGGCCATCCACGATCTCGGTGCGCTTCTCGCTCTTACCATAGACATAAGCGCCGGCGTAGAACGGGTTCTTCAGGACGGAGATCACGTTGCGGTAGCGGACCGGAACCCAGGCGAAGGACACCATCTTCTTGCCGTCGGAGGGTCTGGGGAAATGCACGCCATCGTCGATCATCGAGATCAGGACCTGGCGGGCACTGCCGAGTTCGCGGAAACGCGCGAATATCAGGCGAATGGTCTCCTGCAGGCGTATATCGGGATCGAACCCGAGACCGTAATCCCGGTGCCAGACGTAGCCGAAGGGCACAGAGATGCGCAGTTCGCCGCGCTGTGCCTTGGCGCGGTCAGCTTCGTACATGCGAGCACGCAGCACCCCGAGTTCGAACTCGCTTATGCTCCCCTTCATGCCGAGCAGCAGGCGATCGTTCGGCAGTCCCGGATCGTAGACTCCGTCCAGATCGATCACCCGTGCATCGACTTCGCCGCACAACTCGAGCAGCCGATGCCAGTCCGGTCCGTTGCGAGACAGGCGGGACGCCTCCAGGCAAAGCACAGCGCCCACATGACCGGTGCACAGATCGTCGACCAGGCGTTCGAAACCGGGACGTTCCAC
>NZ_RZQG01001359.1:0-1142 GCF_003998635.1 Mesorhizobium sp. M7D.F.Ca.US.004.03.1.1 | reverse complement strand
GACAGAAATCGAAAGCACCAGGTCTTCGCCCGTCGGAGCCGGCACCTTTGTGGCTACAGCGATGCGGTAGGTTTTGGAATCCTTGCTGGCGAAGACATCGCTGACGAAAACGCCAGACGCTCTGAGTTTCTCCCGATCCCCCGCCGATATCGGTTCGATCGGCGGCAGATCAGCACCGTACCCGATCTCTGTATTCAACAGTTGATTACGCTCTAAATCGCGCAGGACGATGATCCGGTCCGTCCCTTCGACCAGGCTGAGCGCCTCGCCGCGAAAGGCCTCCAGATCGCCATTGGCGAGAGCAGCCGATTTCGACAGACCGTTGAGAGTCGTTTGGAGGTTGGCTAGTTCGCCCTCGACTACGAGCGAAACCTGCCGGGCAGTCTGCAGTGCATCCTGCTCGAAGCGGGATCGCTCGTGCAGAGCATATTGGACCAGCAGATAGGCCGCGAAGAGCCAGACGGGTACCACCGCGGCAGCGATCAGACCAAGCAGGTGCGATCGTGCTGATCGACGAGGCAAATGTTGCTTCCCCTGCCGCCCCAGAAACTTCACCAACCATAATCGCAAGCCTGCGAACAGCAAGCTTTAGTTCAAGCGAACGCGATCGAGCCGGTTTGCAAGCGGCAGATGACTGCCAGTGATCCAAAGCAGAAAGGTCAGGAACGCGCCTCATGGCGATCGTTCGGGCTAGCGGCACTGTCTCCCAAAAGCATTTCGCTGGCATTCTCTTGACTATGCTGTATCGCTCGACGGACCGCCTCTGTCGCTGTGGCGCTCCCATGCAACGGCCAGGTCGAGAGAATGAACCGGACTATCAAGGACGCCACCGTCAAGCGCTTCTACTACGAGAGCCACGACCAACTGCGCACCCATCTCGCCGACTTCGTCGCCGCCTACAACTTCGCCCGCAGGCTCAAGACCCTCAAGGGTCTCACACCCTACCAGTTCATCTGCAAGGCGTGGGCGTCACAACCGGAACGCTTCAAACTCAATCCGCTCCAGCAAATGCCGGGACCAAACATCTAGGCTCGTAATCGATTGCCACACGTTTTCAAATTCGTCCGTTAGTGCTAACGGCAGGGAAGGTAGGGAGGCGGGAGGGGGAGGCGAAGCTTTCGGCGCCGGCACTGCGGGCCTCT
>NZ_RZQG01001358.1:0-1145 GCF_003998635.1 Mesorhizobium sp. M7D.F.Ca.US.004.03.1.1 | reverse complement strand
TTGCAGGCTCATGCCCCCCCTCCTTTCTCGGCGTGCAGCGGGCGCTGGCCGAGATAGAGTTCGGCGACCACCGGATCGTTCCACAGTTCGGAGGCGATGCCCTCGTGCCGGTCCTTGCCCTCGACCAGCACATAGGCGCGGTCGCCGATGGCGAGCGCTGCCTTGGCGTTCTGCTCGACGAGCAGGATGGTGACGCCGGATTTGCGGATGCCGGCCAGCATCTCGAACACCATCGACACGAATTTCGGCGACAGGCCGGCCGACGGTTCGTCGAGCACCAGCACCTTGGGATGGACGATCAGGGCCCGGGCAACGGCGAGCATCTGCCGCTGTCCGCCCGACAGGTTGCCGGCGGCGGTGCGGCGCTGGCGCACGAGGTCGGGGAAGGCGGTATACATTTCCTCGATGCGGGCAGGGATTTCGCGCCGCTCGAGGATGCCGCAGGCAACTTTTAAATTGTCCTCGACCGACATCAGCGGGAAGATGTTTTCGGTCTGCGGTACGAAGGCCAGCCCAAGCCGCACCATGGTGTGCGCGGGGGCGGCCGTGATGTCCTTGCCGTCCAAAAACACCGTGCCGCCGGTGATCGGGACGAGGCCGGCGATGGCCTTGATGAAGCTCGACTTGCCGGCGCCGTTGGGGCCGAGCACGACGACGATCTCGCCTTTTTTGACGGTGATCGAGGCGCCGCGCACGATCGGCACGCCGGGCTCGTAACCAGCTTCAAGGCCGCGGACATCGAGGACGATCTCGCTCATGCGGCGCCTCCGAGATAGGCCTCGATGACGCGCGGGTCGCGCGCGACCTCTTCGGCCGTACCTTCGCTGAGCAACTGGCCGCTCGCCATGACCAGGACGCGATGGCAGAGCCGCGTCACCATGTCGATGTTATGCTCGATCAGCAGGAAGGTGATGCCGCGCGCATTGATGTCGCGGATGCGGTCGATGATGACTTCGAGCAGCGTCGCGTTGACGCCGGCCGCCGGTTCGTCGAGCAGGATGATCGCCGGGTCGGCCATCATCACGCGGGCGAGTTCGAGCAGCTTGCGCTGGCCGCCCGAAAGCACGCGCGCCGGCTCGTGCGCGAGGTGGGTGAGGGTGACCAGTTCCAGCAGTTCGAGCGCCTTTGCCCTAGCGGCTCTCTCC
>NZ_RZQG01001357.1:0-1146 GCF_003998635.1 Mesorhizobium sp. M7D.F.Ca.US.004.03.1.1 | reverse complement strand
CGATATCGGACGCGACTGTCGGACGCCGCAGGATCGTTTCCATCTCGACGGTGTCGAGAACCAGCTTTCCGTGCTGTTCCAGCTCCGAAAGACCTGAGAATTGCACCACATTTATGTCGCCGTGCCGGGCAACGCGCACGAGTCCCGAATACTCCTCGATCTCGTGTTCGGCGCCGCTGCCGAAAATCAGCAAGTCCAGGCTTTTGGTGCCCGTCGCGTAGTCTTCCAGGACATCGATCAGACGCGGCCGGGTCGCCACCACGGGAACACCTTGAATCCGCGTCCCCAACGGCGCGCCGCGCTCGGTCGCCATGATGCCCGCGATGGAATAGTCCGCCGGCTGCGCCGTGCGCGTGAAGCGAATGATCAGGTCGGCCTCGCCGAGCCGGCCAACGAACAATGCTCGCTTGGCCTGCGTCTTGTCGGTCTTGCCGCCTAGAATGCCCCAGCTCGCGCCGTCGCGCAGGAAGCGGTAGAACAGCCGCGGCGCCGATATGACGGTGAAGGAGACGAGGAAGAAGACGATGAACTGACGCTCGTTGAGCCCAGCCACAGGCTGGAAAGAACGAACCAGCAGCGAAACCACGTAAAGCGTGAGCGTCAAAATCGCGCAGCTCTTCAGGATGTTGAAAAAGTCCGGCGTCGAGGCAAAACGCCAGACGGTCGTGTAGAGGCCACAATATCTGAATAGCAAATGGCTGATGAGAACAATGCCAGCCCAGGTTGCCAGACCCTCGTTGGAGAGCGCTTCGAACGAGAGATTCGACCGCGAAAGCACGAGGCTGAGCGCCACGGCGACCAGGACCATGACCACGTCCTGGACCATGATGAAGGCACGCCGCATCTGTGGCCGGAGCCCGAATACTGATTCGAGGTAAGAATTCATTGGATGGCACTAGACTCCAGGCTCACGGATATGAACACCAGAAAAAGTGCGAACACGAAGATACTTCGCGGCCGATCACCTTACTCAAGTGCCATCCCCGGCCCCCGCCGTCTTGTATCGCATACTGCGGGCGGGAAGGCATAGCTAGATGTTTTTTTGGGGCATGTGCGGCCGAGGATTTGAAAGGACAACTGGGGTCCAAATTTTACAATTTTTGCTTATCCGCCTAGCTGACGTCGCTGATCTTATCGATTAAGGGT
>NZ_RZQG01001356.1:0-1147 GCF_003998635.1 Mesorhizobium sp. M7D.F.Ca.US.004.03.1.1 | reverse complement strand
GCGTATGCGTTGCCAAGGACCTCTGCCGCGCACCAGCTTCATTTCGGTGCGTGAAAGAACCTCGCGCACCGCGTCGACAACCGGCTTGACCTCCAGGCCCCAGACGCAGCAGGCCTTGCTGGGATCCGGTGCGCGGCAGAGGTCCTTGGCAACGCATACGCAAGGCAATGGCGGCTGGAGCGAGATGCTGGGCACGCCGACTGGCCCCCAGCGCGACGGATGCGTCAGACCGAACAGCCCGACAACCGGGGTCCCAGTGGCTGCGGCCATGTGCATCGGGCCGCTCTCATTGCCAAGAAATAGCCGGGCTTGCTTCAGCACCGCCAGCAGACTTTCGAGCGACAGGGCCCCCACGAGATTGACGACCGACGGCGCGGTCCTGGCGACGATGCGTTCGGCAATCTCCCGCTCGTCCGGGCCGCCCACCAGAACGACGTCCAGGCCGGTCTCGCTCGTAATCTCGACGATCGCCGCGGCAAACCGCTCCGGCTGCCAACGCCGCCCCTCGAAGCTTGCACCAGCATGCACGGCAATGAAGGCGTTTGGCCGCAGATGGTGCTTGCCCAGCAGCGCCAATGCTTTCGCCGTTTCCAACGGCAGCGGCTGAAGGCTCGGAATCACCGTGCGAAGGTCGATGCCGAGCGCTTCGAGCGGCGACAGGTAACGGTACAGAAAATGCTGGCCATCAAAGCCGTAGGGCCTGGCAAAGACATTGGCGGGCTGCCGCTCCAGCATACGCAAGGGTCTTTCGGAAGGATTGTAGCCGACGCGGGTCTTTGCGTTGACCAGCCCGCTGACAATGCGCGACGTCTTCGAATCGGTCAGGTCGATCGTCAGGTCGAAGCGGAAGCGGCGCAACGCCCGCACCATGGCGTAAAGCTCTTTCCCGCGCTCCAGGGGGGTGCCGCGCATGCGGGCGCGCCTGAACGTGACCACCTCGGAAGCGATGCCATGGGCGATCACGAAGCTCTCGAAGCCAGCCTCACACAGAAACACGAGCCTGGCGCCGGGAAATTCGAGCCGCAAATTTTGTGCAAGCGCCGAGGCGAGGACGAGATCTCCTATGAACTTCGTTTGAATGACCAGGATCGAGTGGAACGGCGCGGGTGAACTCTGCAACATCTGTTTCCAGGAGCAATTGGCGGGG
>NZ_RZQG01001355.1:0-1148 GCF_003998635.1 Mesorhizobium sp. M7D.F.Ca.US.004.03.1.1 | reverse complement strand
ATGTTGCGCTGGGCCAGATGCGCATTGGCATAGGCGACCGCCACGCCGGCACCGGTCAGCGCCAGCGCTGGAATCAGAGCAATTGCAGGAAAAGTGGGAAGCGGTTTTGCGCCCGCAATTGCGCTGGGAAAGGCGCGGGCGCCCGCCGTCAGCCAGGCGCCGCGCCGCGCCGGGTTCTCGATCAGATGATAGGTGAGCACCGACAGCGCCAGCGCCAGCACACCGCAGCCAAGGCGCTGCGGGACGGAGAGATCCGGCGCCAGCATCCCGGCATAGACGATGACCGGCCAGTGCCAGAGATAGAGCGAATAGGAGAGCGTGCCGATCCATTGCAAAGGCGGCTGGGACAGGGCGGCGGCCGGGCCAAGGGCTGGCCTGCCGGTCCGCCCATTGGTCTGCTCCGCGCCGGCACCGCTCAACAGCACCAGCACCGTGCCGGCCACCGGCAGCAGCGCGTACCAGCCGGGGAAGGGCAGGTCTTCGCTCAAGCAGAGATAGGCCGCCGCGATCAGCGCCAGGCCGAGCCAGCCAAGGGCGGGCCGCAGCCAGGCGCGGTGTTGCTGGAAAGCTGCCGGCACCAGTGTCGCCAGGCCGCCGGCGGCGAACTCCCAGGCGCGCAGCGGCGAGAAATAGAAGGCCCAGGCCGGCGCGACAGTGGTCAGCCAGAGGCAGGCGGCGAAGGAGGCGAGGCCGGCCACGCCGATCACGGCCACGACCGTGCGTCGGCCCGGCCGCAGCCAGGCGGCCAGCAGAAGCAGCGCCGGCCAGGCCAGATAGAACTGCTCCTCCACGGACAGCGACCAGAAGTGGATGAAGGGATTACTGGTGGCGTCGGCGGCGAAATAGTCGAACGACCAGCGCAGCAGCCACAGATTGATGGCGTAGGCGGAAGCGAACATGGCGCCACGCGAATAGAGCGCCTGCTCCTGCGGCGCCAGGATGAAGTAGCCGGCGGCCAGCGTGACCAGGATGACGAACAAGGCTGCCGGCAAAAGCCGCCGGGCGCGCCTGGCATAGAAGCGCCAGAGGTCGAGCCGGCCGGTCTCAGTGATCTCCTGCATGAGGTGGGTTGTGATCAGCCAACCGGAGATGACGAAGAAGATGTCGACGCCGGCAAAGCCGCCGGGGAGCGCGGTGAGGCCGAAATG
>NZ_RZQG01001354.1:0-1149 GCF_003998635.1 Mesorhizobium sp. M7D.F.Ca.US.004.03.1.1 | reverse complement strand
TCTATGGCTGGTTCAAGTGCAAGGTGACCGACGACGGTTCCGGCTGGCGGCTGGAAAAGATCAGCGGCTCGCAGCGCACCAAGGGCCGTTTCTTCGACGACGGCGAGAAACGCGCGATCTATCTCGGCTCCTTCTATGTCAACAGCGATCCGGCAAAGCCCTATGGCAGCGGGCCGCAAACCGACCAGGTCGGCTATGCCTTCCGCAACAGCGCCAAGGAATGGCGCATCGAATTCCCGGCGCCCTATTACGAATCGAAGCTCGATATCATCGAATTCAAGCGCTGACCGTGTGTCGAAGAGCTGATCACCAAGGATTAACCCGGACGCCCTAGCATCCCGCCCATTGTCGAGAACGGGTTGCTTGGAGGGGGCAATATCCATGGCAGCATCAGAATCCAATACGCGTCCGATCGTGATCGTCACCGGAGGCGGCCCGCATGTCTGGGCGATCGTTAATGCGATCGCCGACCGCGTCGGCCCTGTCAGCGTCGTCCTCGAAACGCCTGAATCCAAAAAGCAATTGCTGCTTGGCCGTGCTCGCCGCAAGGGCTGGATCTCCGCCATCGGTCAGCTCGGCACCATGGTGCTGAGCAGGCTTGGCAAGCGGCTCCTCGCCGGCCATGCCGCGCGGCTGATTGCCGAGGAGAAGCTCGATGTCGAGCCGCGGCCGGACCAGAAGATCATCCATGTTGCTTCCGCCAACGGGCCGGAGTGCCTTGAGGCGATCGAGAAGATCCAGCCTGGCGTTGTCCTGCTTAACGGCTGCAGGCTGTTGTCGAAGGGCATGCTGGCCAGGATGCCTTGCCCGGTGCTCAACTATCACGCCGGCATCACGCCGAAATACCGCGGCATGAATGGCGGCTACTGGGCGCTGACATCAGGCGATCCGCACAATTTCGGCACCACCGTTCATCTGGTCGATGCCGGCGTCGATACCGGCGCCGTGCTGAAACAGGTGCGCGGTCAGCCGAAACGCGGCGACACCATCTCCAGCTATGCACTGCGCCAGGCCGCGTTCTCGCGCGACATCTGCGTCGAGGCGGTCAGCGACGTGCTGGCGGGAAGAATCGCCACCGTCGACCCGGGCCTGCCGTCGCAACAATGGTATCACCCGACGATCTGGTTCTATCTCTGGACGGGCCTCAGA
>NZ_RZQG01001353.1:466-1150 GCF_003998635.1 Mesorhizobium sp. M7D.F.Ca.US.004.03.1.1 | reverse complement strand
GCCTGACGGTGCCGCGGCTGGGTTGCATGACGCCCGCGAGATGACGCGCCAGCGTCGACTTGCCGGCGCCGGAAGGGCCGACGATTCCCAGTGTCTCGCCTGCTTCCAGCCGGAACGATACGTCCCGGAGAAGCACTTTCTGCTGGCTGGCAATCGCAAAGCTGACCTGCTCGACCGAAATCTTGCCGGTGGGCTTGGGCAGGTTGAACGATCTTTCGTTCTGCGCGCCCCCGTCCAGCAGCTTCTCGACCCTTGCCAATGCCGCCCGCCCCAGGATCAGGCTGCGCCAAAGGCCGACGATCTGCTCGACCGGCTGCAGCCCACGCCCCAGCAAGAGGCTGGCCGCGAACATGGTGCCGCCGGTGATCTGCCGCTCGATCACCAGATAGGCGCCGAGGCCGAGGATTAGCGACTGCATGGTGAGCCGCAGGAAACGGATCAGGCCGGACATCAAGGCGGCGCGATCGCTTGCCTCCGCCTGGCGCCGCAGCGCCAAGTTGCGGTCGCGTCCCCAGCGGCGGATGAGACCGTCGATCATCCCCATGGCGCGAACGACTTCCGCGTTTCTGAGGCTCATCTCGGTAAAGTTATAGTTGGTCGTCGCCAGGTCGTTGGCCTGCTTCAGCGGCGAACGCACGATATACTCGTTGAGCACCGCCATGGCGATCAGGAGCAGCGAGCAGC
>NZ_RZQG01001353.1:0-456 GCF_003998635.1 Mesorhizobium sp. M7D.F.Ca.US.004.03.1.1 | reverse complement strand
GCGGCCCAGTGCGAAGAAGCCGAGCCACGGATGCAGCAGGAAGATGATGCCGATGTAGATGGGCGACCATGGCAGGTCGAACAGGGCATGGATGCCGCTGCCGGTGATCACCTGCCTGAACGTGTCGAAATCGCGGATCGGCTGGCTTTGCGAGGAACCCGGCGATGGGGTCTCGACCGACGCGGCGAGGACTTTTGCCGAGAGCAACCGGTCGAGCCGCGCGCTGGCACGCGTCAGGATGGAGGCGCGCACCAGGTCGAGGCCGGCCAGCGAAAGGAAGGCCGCCAGCAACACCAAGGTCAGCATCACCAGCGTGGTTTCGCTACCGCTGGTGACGACCCTGTCGTAGATCTGCAGCATGTAGAGTGGGGATGCGAGGTAGAGCAGATTGATTGCCAGGCTGAATGCCGCCGCGACCAGGAAATAGCGGCGGCAGGCCCGGAGCGCATCCTTCAC
>NZ_RZQG01001352.1:0-1151 GCF_003998635.1 Mesorhizobium sp. M7D.F.Ca.US.004.03.1.1 | reverse complement strand
TGAACGTACTGCGCAATCCGGGTATGTGAGCCATCACCGCGCCTAGTCCGAAATACGCCATATATATTTGAATAAGAAGCGGCGTACCGCGTATGAGCGCAATGAAGCCCGTCGAACTCCAAACCAAAAAAGTTCGGTTGGAATGACGAAGGATAACCAAAAAGATCGCGACCGCGATGCCAAGGAGGCTCGAGGTGATCCATAGCAATATGGTTATGCGCGCGCCCCCCAAAAGTCGTGGGATCATCGCAACAAAGAAATCCAGCGAGAAGGCGAATGGTGATGTCACGCCCACCTACGCGAAAGTCGTCGTTCCAAAGTGTTAAAGGCGCCAATCGAGGCCAGGCCTAAGATGAAAAAGATCGCCGCCGTGACAGCAAAATAGGAAAGATAGAACTTCGTACTGACGGCCGCGAGCTTGCCTACAGTGATGAGTTCGCGCATGCCCACCAAGCTTACAAGCGCACTGTCTTTCAAAATACCTTGCCAAAGATTGCCCATGCCGGCAAGGCAGCGCTTGAAAACGATCGGCGCGATGATGAGACCACGCGTTTGTCGCTTCGACAAACCAAGCGCCGAAGCAGCCTCCAACAAGCCCTTTGGTACCGTCGAGTGAGCGCTGCGAAGTATCTCCGTTGCATAGGCACCTTGAACGCAGCCGAGCGCGATCACTGCTGCCGCAAATCCGGAGAGTTCGAAATTGTCACTGATGCCTAGGTCACGCACCGTATTGGTTATAAGGTTCGAACCGGTGTAAAATAGAAGGATAATTAGAAGCAGCTCCGGAAGCGAGCGGAAGACGGTCGTATAAAGGTCTCCAGCGATCCTTAACGCCATAACTTCGCTTGTCTTACTCCACAGGCCCAGAACTCCAAGTGCAATTCCGATACAATATGACGCGATAGAGATCTGTATCGTCATCCAAGTGCCGGCAATGAAAGCTTCAGCCCAACCTTCGCTCCAGGATTGAATTTGTACTGCAGCCATCATTGGCGTTTTCGATAAGTGTTGCGACCGCTTCTGTTCGATCAATCCTTAAGGGGATCAAAGCTGACGTATTTGGCCGCGATTTTATGATAGGTTCCGTCCGCAATGAGCTTTCTAAGAGCCCCATTTAGACGATTCAGGAGATCAGTGTCTGACTTCCTTAC
>NZ_RZQG01001351.1:0-1151 GCF_003998635.1 Mesorhizobium sp. M7D.F.Ca.US.004.03.1.1 | reverse complement strand
CTGCCACATCCTGTCCGGCGTTTCGGTGATCGCGGAGGACGGCGGGCAAGCGCGCACCGTCAAGGCGGGCGACAGCTTCGTGCTGAGGCCCGGCTTTAGGGGAAGCTGGGAAGTGCTTGAAACGACCCGCAAGGAATATGTAATCAAGTTGTAGGCATCGGGAACGGATCAGACGACGCGATCGATATCGCTGTCCGAAAATCCGTATCGCGCCATCATCTGCCGGTGCCAGTCGCTGCCCAGCAATTCGCCCAGGCAGGAATCGATGCGCCGGAGCAGGGCGCTGTTGCCCTTGGCGATCGCGAAGGCGCCGGCCGACGGTTGCTTTTCAATCGGAGGAACCTCGACAAACCCAAGCGGCATGTCGGGCCGCTGCGCCAGATAACCTCGATGCGCCATCGCAACGCTGGCATAGGCGTGCACCGTGCCATCGGCGACAGCGTGTGCCGCATCCGCCTGCGTTGCAAACATCCTGACCTGCTCAGGCGCGATTGCGTTGTGCAGCGCCGTAAGATGCTGAACCTGATCGGTTATGACGCCGATCAACGCCCTTCGGTCCTCGGCGATGGATTGGTAGCCGCGAAAGCCGCGCGGATTGTCTTTCGCGACCAGCAACCCGTCCTGCAATGCCCAGATCGGCCGTGTGAAGTCGACAAGCTGCCTGCGCTCTTCGGAGACGAACAGGCCGGTCGTCATGGTCCAGCGGCCCTCGACCAAGCCTGGCAGCAGTTCAGCGAATTCGGTTTCGATCGGGCTGAAGCTCGCCAATCCGAGCATGTCGCCGAGGCGGCGCGCAAGCTCGACGTCGCAGCCGGAAACCTCGCCCGATGCGCCGGTGAAGCAGAATGGCGGCTCTTCCAGGAAGGCAAATTTCAACTCGGTCATGTCAGGCAAAGCATCGCCGTCCTATTTTGCCGGAAACTGGCTGAGGCAGGCCTCCGACGCCTTGTCGTGAAAGGCCAGGATGTCGACATCCTGTGCCTCGATATCGGCGTCGGAGATCTCGTCGCGATAATACTGCGCCATGAGATCGAGCCCCTCCTGGCTGATGCCCTGCGTCGGCATCTCGCGGGCAAGGCAGCCGCACAGGCTGAGCGCACGATCCGGTGAGCCGATCTTGTGGTTGGAGAGGATAAAGGTCTGTGCCGGAC
>NZ_RZQG01001350.1:0-1152 GCF_003998635.1 Mesorhizobium sp. M7D.F.Ca.US.004.03.1.1 | reverse complement strand
GTCTGGAGGCGATGGGCAACGACATGGCTGATATCGTCAAGGCGCTTGGCTACGACAAGGTCGACGTCATGGGCTATTCGCTGGGCGGCGGCGTCGCCTTCCGCATGGCCGTCCAGCATCCTGAAGCGGTGCGCCGGCTTGTCCTGGTGTCGACCGGCTACGCCGCGGACGGCTTCTACGCCGAGATGCGCGGCCAGCAGGCGCAGGTCAGTGCGGCGGCGGCCGATTTCATGAAGGACACGCCGATGTACAAATCCTACATGGCAGTGGCGCCACGTCCGCAGGATTTCCCGAAGCTGTTCGACGCGCTCGGCAATTTCATGCGCCAGGACTACGACTACTCCGCCGACGTCGCCAAGCTGAAGATGCCGGTCATGCTGGCCTATGGCGACAGCGACATGTACCGGCCCGAGCATGAGATCAAGTTCTACCAGATGCTCGGCGGCGGACTGAAAGACGCCGGCTGGATGCGCGAGAACCTGTCACAGAACCGCCTGGCGATACTGCCCAACCGCACCCATTACGACGTCTTTTTCGCCCCCGAGCTGACGGCCGCCGCGCTGCCTTTCCTCTATGGCGAGACCAAGGTGAAGACCTGGGACGAGGTCGTCAGCGAAACGGGATGACCGCCCGTCGATTCCCGCCGGCCGTCTCTCATGAGGCGGCCGGCGGCTTTGTTTATGAAGCCTTGGCGCGGCGCGGCTGCCTGAGATGCTTGATGCCGCTCATCTCGACGAAATTCGTCGCCGCTTCCCAGAGATAGTCGCCGTAGAGAAACGGCTCGAAGGGCTCCGCGCCGGTCAGCGGCAACGGCGCAATCTCGGCGTCGACGCGCGGTTCGTAGAAGAACGGGATCGAGAAGCGCGCCGTCTTCGGGGCAATCACCCGGTGCCGCGTTGCCCGGACGCGCCCGCCGGTCCAGCGTTCCAGCAGCTGGCCGAAATTGACCGCAAGCGTGCCGTTGGCCGGCGGCACGTCGATCCATTCGCCGGCAAGGTTCTTGGCCTGCAAGCCCTCGACGCCGTCCTGCGCCAGCAAGGTGACGAAGCCGGAATCGGCATGCTCGCGGCCGATGATGGTGCGCGTCTCACCCTTGTGGACAACCGAAAACTCCGGCCCGCTGGTGTCGACCCCGGCATTGGCGTCACGCAG
>NZ_RZQG01000134.1:0-9946 GCF_003998635.1 Mesorhizobium sp. M7D.F.Ca.US.004.03.1.1 | reverse complement strand
TTCTGATGCAGCGCCGCGCCAGCCTCGCGCAAGAAAACACGCGTAGCCTCGTAGCCAGTGGCATGGACACAGCGGAGACGTTTCGATGAGCCTCTATGGAATGATGCGGACCGGCGTTTCCGGCATGAACGCGCAGGCAAACCGCCTATCGACGGTCGCCGACAACATCGCCAATTCCGACACCACCGGTTACAAGCGATCCTCCGCCGAATTCTCGACGCTGGTCATGCCGTCGACGGGTGGTGCCTACAATTCCGGCGGCGTCACCACGACGATCCGTCAGGCGGTCAGCGATCCGGGCGTCCTTCAGTACACGACCTCGGTCTCCGATCTTGCCGTCAGCGGCGATGGCTTCTTTGTCGTTCAGGATCCAAGCGGCACGCCCTACCTGACCCGCGCCGGCGCCTTCGTTCCCGATGGACAGGGCAGGCTGGTCAACTCGGCTGGCTTCCAGCTGATGGCCTATAGCTACGACAATGGCGTGCCGGCGGCGACGGTCAACGGCTTCGAAGGATTGGTCCCGGTTGTCATCTCCGATCAGGGCATGACCGCAACACCGAGCACCGAGGGTAGCTATGCCGGCAACCTGCCGGCAGGCGCGACACCGGTCGCTGCCGCTAATCTGCCCACCACCAATGCTGTCGGCGCACAGTACACCTCGAAATCCTCGATGGTTGCCTATGACAACCTCGGCAACAAGAAGCTGCTCGACGTCTATTTCACCAACACAGGCGCCGGCACCTGGCAGGTCGCGGTCTTCGACCAGTCGCAGGCCACGCCCGGAACAGCGTTCCCCTACACCGGCGGCGCGCTGGGCTCGGCCAACCTGACTTTCGATACCACCACTGGCAAGCTCACCGGCGCCGTCGACAGCGTCGGCCTGACCGTGCCCAATGGCGCCGCCTTTACGCTCGATCTGTCGGCGCTGACCCAGCTCGGCGCCGGCTTCACCGTTTCCGACGCCCAGGTCAACGGCAACGCGCCGAGCACCATCGACAAGGTCCAGATCAGCAAGGACGGCACCATCTACGCGCAGTACAAGGACGGTTCCACCAAGCCGCTCTACAAGATTCCGCTGGCCGACGTGCAGAGCCCGGACCAGCTCACCGCGCTGCCCGGCAACGTCTACTCGCAGGGCACCGAATCCGGCGCGGTCCGGGTCGGCTTTGCCAATGAAGGCAAGCTCGGCTCCATCATCTCCGGCGCGCTCGAGAATTCCAACGTCGATATCGCCGAAGAACTGACCAACATGATCGCGGCGCAGCGCAGCTACACCGCCAATTCGAAAGTCTTCCAGACCGGTTCCGATCTGATGGACGTCCTTGTCAACCTGAAGCGATAAAACGGGCGCCGCCCGCGAAAGACCCGCATGTCACTGTCTACCGCATTGAGTATCGCCCAGTCGGCGCTTATGAACACCGCGCGACAGACCAGCGTCGTCTCGCGCAACGTCGCCGACGCCTCCAACCCGGACTATTCGCGCCGTCAGGCCGTCGTCACCAGCACGGCGCCGGGCGCGCGTTCGGTTGATATCCAGCGCGCCACCAACGACCTACTGTTCCGCCAGAACCTCGGCGCGCTGTCGGCCTGGAGCGGCCAGAACGCCCTCTACAGCGGCATGGATCAACTGGGCGTTGCGGTCAATGGCGTCGACAATGCGTCCTCGCCCTCGACCGCGATTGCCGACCTGCAGAAGGCTCTGCAGCTCTACGCCACCTCGCCGTCCAACCAGAACCTCGGCGCCTCCGTCATAGACGCGGCCAAGCAGGTCGTGCGCTCGCTGAATGAGGGCTCCAAGGCCGTCCAGGATTTCCGCACCCAGACCGACGGCCAGATCGCCACGGCCGTCGACGACCTGAACTCGCTGCTCAGCCAATTCCAGGATGCCAACACGGCGGTCATGTCCGGAACCCGTTCCGGCACCGACGTTTCCGACGCGCTCGACCAGCGCGACGCGCTTTTGAAGAAGATTTCGAACTATGTCCCGGTGTCGACCTTCACGCGTGGCGACAATGACATGGTCATCACCACCGGCGACGGCACGACATTGTTCGAGACGATACCGCGCACGGTCACCTTCGCGGCATCCGCCGGCTACACCGCGGGTGCGGCCGGCAATGCCGTCTACATCGACAATGTGCCGATCTCGGCGGGAGCCGGCGGCAACACCAGCGCCAGCGGCACGCTTGCCGGCCTGCTGCAATTGCGCGACGGCGTCGCCTCGACGATGCAGAGCCAGCTCGACGAGACCGCGCGCGGCCTGATCACCGCCTTTGCCGAGACCGCACCTTCGATGCCCAATGCCGCCGGCCTGTTCACCTGGTCGGGGGCGCCGGCCATCCCGGCCGCGGGCACGCTGGTCAACGGCCTTGCCGCGTCCATCAGCGTCAATGCGGCGATGGACCCGAGCAGCGGCGGCAATCCGACGCTGCTGCGCGACGGCGGCGCCAATGGTGCCGCCTATGTCGCCAACACCGGCGGCGGCGCATCCTATTCCATCCTTCTGGTTGCCTATGGCGACCGGCTCGACCAGCCGATGACTTTCGACCCCGCCGCCGGGGTTTCGGCGACGTCCAGCGTTTCCGACTACGCGGCCAATTCGATCGGCTGGCTCGAGGGCGTGCGCCAGCAGGCTTCGACCGCCTCCGACGCCAAGGAAGCACTGGCATCGCGCAGCGCCGAGGCGCTGTCCAACGCGACCGGCGTCAATGTCGACCAGGAAATGTCGCTGCTGCTCGACCTCGAACACACCTATCAGGCATCGGCCCGGATGATGAAAACCGTCGACGACATGATGACGGCCTTGCTCAACGCGGTGGGATAACTCCATGACTTCAGTCTCGTCGGCCGCCATCTCGAATGCCATGCGCTCCCAGCAGATGCGCATGCAGGCCGAACTCGTCAAAGCCACGAAAGAATCCTCGACGGGCCGGGTCGCCGACGTCGGTCTGGCTCTCGGTGGGCGCACCACCCAGGCCGTCACCTTCCAGCGCGATCTTGATCGGCTCAACGTCATCATCGATTCCAACGGCCTGGTCGGCGCCCGGCTCTCCTCGACGCAGACCTCGCTTGGACAGCTCTCCGGCGCCGCGCAGACCTTGCTGTCCAGCCTGACCACCGCCTCATCAAGCGATTCTTCCAACAGTCTCACCCGGGACTCCGGCAAGGCAACCATCCAGCAGCTGACATCGATCCTCAACACCAGCGTCAACGGCGAATATCTGTTCGCCGGCACCAACACCGACGTCAAGCCGATCAACGACTTCATGGCTGCCGGCTCTCCGGCCAAGGCGGCATTCGACGCCGCTTTCGTCGCCAATTTCGGCTTCACCCAGGACGACCCGGCCGCGGCCAACATCACGGCTGCCCAGATGGACGATTTCATCACGAATGATGTCGCGCCGCAGTTCACGGGCGCGGGCTGGCAAGGCAACTGGTCGAACGCCACCGACCAACAGATCGTCAGCCGCATCGCCCTCAACGAGACCACCCCGACCTCGACCAGCGCCAACAGCGATGGCATCCAGAAGCTCGCAATGGCGGCAGCCATGGTCGCCAGCCTGATGTCCAGCAACATCAGCCAGGCCGCGAAGAACACTGTCGTCAGCCGCTCCACGTTGCTGGTCGGCGAAGCGCTGAGCGGCATTGCCCAGATTCAATCCGAGACCGGTATCGTCCAGAAGCGGGTTTCCGATGCAAACGACCGGATGAAAACGCAGGTCGACCTCTTCGAAAGGCACATTCTCGATCTGGAAGGCGTCGATCCGGCCGAAGCCGCGACCCGCGTCGCCGACCTGACCCAACACATCGAAACGTCTTTTGCGCTGACCGCACGCCTTCAGCAGCTCAGCCTGTTGAATTACCTGACCTGACAACGCTTAACGGAACGGTAGAGCCCCAACGATGTACCAATTCTCCTACGCCGACATCCAGAGCACCTCCGTTGCCGACGCGAAGGACCGCGAGCGGGAACTCCTGACCCGCTCGATCGACATGCTGGCGGCGGCGGCGGCGGCCGGCCACGGTTCGATGGAGGCGATCGAGGCGCTTCATTTCACCAACCGCGTCTGGACCGCCTTCGTCGAGGATCTCGGTTCCAGCGACAACGCCCTGCCCAAGGAGCTGCGCGCCAACCTCATTTCCATCGGCCTGTGGCTGCTGCGCGAGGCGGAAGACATTCGCCAGGGTCGCACCAACAATTTCGAAGGGCTGATCGAGGTGTCCCAGATCATTAGGGACGGCATTCAATGACCAACACGCTGAAGATATCGCTGAAGCCGAACGAGAAGATCTACATCAACGGCGCCGTCATCCGGGTCGACCGCAAAGTCACCGTCGAATTGATGAACGACGTCCAGTTCCTGCTCGAAAGCCACGTCATCCAGGCCGACGACGCCTCGACACCCCTCAAACAGCTGTATTTCATCCTGCAGGTCATGCTGATGAACCCGGCCGGTGCGGCTGGGGCGCGCGATATGTTCCGCCGTTCGCTGCCACTGCTGCTGGCAAGCTTCGAGGACACCCAGATCTGCGCTGCGCTGAAACAGATCGACCGCATGGTCGGCGAGGACCATATCTACGAGGCGCTGAAGGCAATTCGCGCGCTTTATCCGCTCGAACGCCGCGCGTTGGGTGGCAATGACGACGTTCCGGGTGCCGAGCGCCCGCTGGCTGTGGGAGCACGATACTGATGAACGTGGACATGACGACGACGATACCGAACGGCGCCAACCAGGCCACCGCGTCGACTTCGAAGACAGCGGTCGACTACCAGTCCTTCCTGAAGCTTCTGATCGCCGAGATGAAGAACCAGGATCCGACCAAGCCGATGGATTCGACGCAGTATGTCGCCCAGCTCGCCACCTTCTCGCAGGTCGAGCAATCGGTGCAGACCAACACCAAGCTCGGCCAGATCATGCAGTCCTCGGCACTGTCGCAGGCCGACGCACTGATCGGGCGCTCGATAACTTCCGCCGACGGCAAGACGACGGGCACGGTGGCGTCGGTGCGCCTCGCCAGTAGCGGCCTGATCGCCGTGCTGCAGAACGGCACCGAAGTCGCGGTCGGCCCGGGCGTCTCGGTCAAGGCAGTGAGCTGACGCTTTCGACAGAGAGCCAGTCCCATGAACGAGGCCGACGCTCTCGACATTGTCCAGTACGCGGTGTGGACGGTGCTCACCGCGTCCGCACCGGTGGTGCTGGTCGCCATGGTGGTCGGCATCGGCATCGCCCTCATCCAGGCGCTGACGCAGGTCCAGGAGATCACCTTGACCTTCGTGCCGAAGATCGTCGCCATCATGCTGGTGGTGGCGCTGACCGGCCCCTTCATCGGCAGCCAGATATCGGCCTTCACCAACGTCATCTTCGAGCGCATCCAGAACGGGTTCTGAAGCGCGCTTGCGAAAACGCAGGCACCGCTTGCAGGCGGCTGGCTTCCGGTTAGATTGCCATCGTGCCATCCGGCAAGGCAGTCGCTGGTCTGATGTCACCGCATTTGCATCGATGTCTTCGCGGAAGCCCATGAACCAGGCCAGATCAACCGGACCATGTGCGGCATAGCCGGGGTCTGGCGCAAGCGGAACCCGATCGCCGGCGGCGACCTCGCCGACGTTGGCCGCATGATGCAGGCGCTCGTGCACCGTGGTCCCGACGACCATGCCACATGGAACGACAGAAGGCTCGCCCTGGGGCACCGGCGGCTCTCGATCATCGATCTCTCGGCCGCGGCGCGCGAGCCGATGCTCACCGCCTGCGGCCAGGGCGTGCTGGTCTACAATGGCGAGGTCTACAATTACCGGTTCCTGCGCGACGCGCTGCAAGCGGAAGGCCGGGTCTTTCGAACAGTCTCCGACACCGAGGTGGTTCTCGAGGCCTTGCACCACTGGGGCCCGGACAAGGCCATTCCGCTGTTCGACGGCATGTTTTCCCTGGCCTATTTCGACGCGCGGACCGGCGCCTTGTGGCTTGCGCGCGACCGCCTCGGCATCAAGCCGATGTCGGTGGCCGAGACGGGCGACCGGATCCTGTTCGCCTCCGAGGACAAGGCGATCCTGACCTGCGATGGCGTTGCGCGCGACGTCGATGCCCGCGAGATCACCTTGCGCCTCGCCTGGCAGAGCCGCGACTCGAGCTTCAGCCTGTTCCAGGGAATTGAGCGGCTGCCGCCGGCAGGCCTGTGGAAGATCAGCGATGCCGGCATCGAGAAACGCTGCTTCTGGCACGTCCTCGACGTCCTCGACGCGGCCCGCATCGCCAACGACAGGGCCACCGACGCCGAGCACATGGCAACGCTGGGGTCGTTGATACGGGACAGTGTCGAACTCCACTGCATCGCCGACACCAGCCTCGCGGCGGCTTGCAGCGGTGGCGTCGATTCCGGCCTCGTCACCACGCTGGCGAAACGGTTCAGGCCCGAGATATCAGCCTATGTCGTCGACCCGCGCGTCGGCCACAGCGAAGCCGACGATGCCGAACGCACCGCCCGTCACGCCGGCGACCCTGCACAGGGTGCCGGTCGACAAGGACCGCTTTCTCGAATTGTGGCCAAGAGCCGTCTGGCACCTGGAAAGCGATGGCTGGCATGCAAGCCATGTTGGCCTGCTGGCACTTGCCGAGCAATGCCGGACCGACGGCGTCAAGGTGCTGCTTACCGGCGAAGGTGCCGACGAACTGTTTGGCGGCTATGGCTGGCAGGTGGCCAGCATGAGATTGTGGCGGCCCTGGTCGTGGCCCGGGCGGCTGTTTCGGTCGAAGCGCCGGCTTGCCATGAGGTTCGAGCGCCAGCGCCAGGCCCCCTTCCGGACATCGATCGGCTCAGCCCATGGCTGGGATCGCAACGTCGTGCTCAGGGCGCTGTCGCCGGAACTGAACTTTCTGCAAACGAGGATCTTCGACCGGCTGGAACCGGTGGCATCGCCCGGCGACCGCGCCTTCCTCGGCTGTTGCCTCCAGGACATGTATTCGCACCTGCAGGACCTGCTGAACAGGCATGACCGGCTAAGCATGGCAGCGTCCGTCGAACTGAGGGTGCCGTTTCTCGAAAACCGGCTGATCGACTTCGCCATCCACCTGCCGAGGCGGCACAAATACCGCCAGAAGCAAGGAAAGTGGCTGTTGAAGAGAGTCGCGGAAAAACACATTCCGCCGCAGAATGTCCAAGCCCGAAAGATCGGTTTCGAGGTGTCTGGCACCTTCACCGCCGGCACGCAGGGCATGCTGCGCGGTGGTCTTCTGCGCGACGCCATGAAGTGGTCTTCATCCTCGGTCGACGACCTCATCGACCTGGCGAGGCGCGACCAGCCATCGCGGCTGCGGCTGGTGGGCATGGAGCTTTTCCTTCGTCTGCATGTTGGCGGCGACACCACGAGCCAGCTCACCGAAGCCCTGCATGCCGCGGTCCGTGACGCACGTTGATCGACGCATGCCCTCGGATTTGGCGGCAGATAGGGCGTGGACCTCACCTATCCCATTGTTGGACCATGAGCTTTTTCGAAAGACATTCGCCCTTTGCGGCGCCATGCCCTACTTTCGGCAAATGGTCTGAGCAAACGGATCGTCTGACGAATCGGCACGACATGGCAGGGAACCCCCGATGATTGACGAAAAGCCGGAAAGCGAGGGCGTCTCGGCGCTAGCGCCCTTCCGGCACGGCATTTTCCGCGCCGTGTGGGGTGCAAGTCTCGTCTCGAATTTCGGCGGCCTGATCCAGGGCGTCGGCGCCGCGTGGATGATGACCACGATCGCCACCTCGCCCTATCAGGTGGCCCTGGTCCAGGCATCGACCACCTTGCCGATCATGCTGTTTGCGCTCGTCGCCGGCGCCATCGCCGACAGTTTCGACCGGCGCAAGGTGATGCTGGTCGCCCAGACCTTCATGCTGGTCGTGTCGGTGCTTCTGACCCTATTCACCTATTCCGGCCTGATGACGCCGTGGACGCTGCTTGCCTTCACCTTCCTGATCGACAGCGGCACGGCGCTCAACAACCCGTCATGGCAGGCCTCCGTCGGCGACATCGTCCCTCGCAACAAGGTGCCGGCCGCCGTCGCGCTCAATTCCCTGGGCTTCAACCTGACCCGCAGCGTCGGCCCGGCGATCGGCGGCATCATCGTCGCCGCTGCCGGTGCGGCGGCCGCCTTCGCGGCGAACGCGGTGAGCTATATCGGCCTGATCGTCGTGCTGGCGCGCTGGAAGCCGGACGTGCCGGTATCGACCTTGCCGCGCGAGTCGCTGGGTGCCGCCATGGGCGCAGGCCTGCGCTATGTCGCCATGTCGCCCAACATCGGCAAGGTGCTGGTCAGGGGCGCCGCTTTCGGCTTCAGTGCCGGCGCGGTCCTGGCACTGCTGCCGCTGGTGGCGCGCGACGTCGTCAAGGGCGATGCGCTGACCTACGGCATCATGCTCGGCTCCTTCGGCATCGGCGCTGTCGGCGGCGCCTTGATCAGCGTCAGGCTGCGGCAGTTGCTGTCCAGCGAGACGATGGTGCGTTGTGCGTTCGCCGGCTTCGCCTTCTGCGCCTTCAATGCCGCCGTCAGCCATCATGCCTGGCAGACATCGCTCGGCCTGCTTGTCGGCGGCGCTTGCTGGGTGATCGCGCTTTCGCATTTCAACGTCACGGTGCAGATGGCGACACCGCGCTGGGTGGTCGGCCGGGTGCTATCGGTCTACCAGACGGCGACCTTCGGCGGCATCGCGCTCGGCAGCTGGATCTGGGGCGTCGTCGCCGATGCGCATGGCGCCGAAACCGCGCTGATCGCCGCCAGCATCGCTATGCTGGCCGGCGGCGCCATCGGTCTTTTGCTCCCGCTACCGCAACAGCAGGTGCTCAACCTCGACCCACTCAATCGCTTCAAGGAACCGCATTTGGCGCTCGACCTGAAGCCGCGCAGTGGTCCCATCGCCATCATGATCGAGTATGTGATCCGCCACGAGGACGAACCGGAATTCCTCGCCATCATGGCAGAACGGGGCCGCATCCGCCGTCGTGACGGCGCACGCAACTGGACGCTGGCGCGCGATCTCGAGAATCCCACCATATGGATCGAGCACTACCACACGCCGACCTGGATCGAATATGTGCGCCACAACGGACGCATCACCCATGCCGACGCCGTCATCGGCGAACGTGTGCGGGCGCTGCACAGCGGCGACGAGCCGCCCCGCGTGCGGCGCATGATCGAACGCCCGACAACCGCCGGCACGGCGCTTGTGATGGCCAAAGGACCTATTGAGCACTGAGTCCGGGACCCCTTGCCCGCTAACCCTCGCCCGACAGGTCCCGGCGCGCCTTGTCGAGTTCCTCGGCGTAGCGCCGCATCAAATGGCCTTCGGTCAACAGCCCCAGCACGATATGGTCGGTGAAATCCTCGACCACGGCGAGTTCTTCGGCGCCGGCGCGCTGGAACGTCTCGGCGGCGGCCTGTACGTTCATGCTCGGCACCAGCACCGCGTCCTTGTACTTGGCAAGATCGCGCACCGGCACCTCGCCATCGGAGGGATCGCTGTGCAGTTCGGCCACGATCAGCACGCCGACATAGTGATCGCCCGCATCGACAGCGATGACGCGCTGGGCTGAACCGAGCGGCACCTCCTTGCGGAAGGCCGCCAGCGTCGTCGAAGCATAGATGGTCTTGATGTCCTTGCGCATCATCGAACCGACGGTGAGGCTACGCATCCAGCCGACATCGTGGGCGCTGCGAATGGTCTCGCCGCGCAGATGAAAGCGCCATGTCGAGAACGAGTAGCCGAAGGTCTCGCGCACCAGGATCGCCGACATGATCGAGGCCGCAAGCACGACGCCGGTCAGCGTCAGGTCGCGGGTCGATTCCAGCGCCAAGAAGGTCATCGTCAGCGGACCGCCGACGACACCGACGGCAAGCGACGTCATGCCGACGACGGCGGCAACCGCAGGGTCGATGCCGGTTGCCGGCGAGACGACAACCATCACATC
>NZ_RZQG01001349.1:0-1156 GCF_003998635.1 Mesorhizobium sp. M7D.F.Ca.US.004.03.1.1 | reverse complement strand
GTCTGGGAAGTGGCGCACAATCCGGCCTTTCCGATCGCGGAAGACGGCACGATTTCGCTGCCTGGCTGATGGCCCATCGCAAGCAGCTGACGCGGCTCAAGGCTCCCTATCTCAAGCGCATCCTGCTTGATCCCGCGCGGGTCGAGGATTGGGAAAAATACCCCTGGAACCTGCCGCTGTTTCGCGGCCATGACTTCGAACTCGAATTCACCACGCCGATCACCATCATTGTCGGCGAGAACGGCACCGGCAAATCGACGCTGCTTGAGGCCATCGGCGCACTTGCCGGCTACGACGAAGCCGGCGGCGGCAAAGGTTATAGGCCGGTCGACCATTCCAGCGCCATCGACAAGAGCGGTGCGGCACTGGCAAACACATTCCGTGGCCACTGGCTGCCGAAAGTCACCGCCGGCTGGTTCTTTCGCGCCGAATCCTTCTACTCCGTGGCTCGCTATCTCGATCAGGCGGCGCTGGAAGACCCCTTCAGGCCACCACCGCCGGATTTCCTGTCCTGGTCGCATGGCGAGGGGTTTATCCGCTTTTTCGAAGAGCGCTGCCGCAGGCAAGGCATCTACATCCTCGACGAGCCTGAGAGCGCGCTGTCGCCGTCTCGCCAGATCGAACTGCTCAAGATGCTGCGGCGCATGGACCAGTCGGGCACCGCGCAAGTGATCATGGCGACGCATTCGCCGCTGCTGATGGCTTGTCCCGGAGCGCGGCTGTTCCGGATCAGCCGCTTCGGACTCGACCCGACCGATTTCAGCGATACCGATCATTTTCGCATGATGCGCGACTTCTGCACCGATCCGCAGGCTTTTATGGAGGAAGCGCTGAGGGAGGATGACGCGTGAGCGCCGGCGACGATGATCTCAACTGGCGCATCGAGCAGACGTGCCGCGAAGGCTGGCCGGCGGCAACCGAGGCGGTTGTGGAGGGCTGGCTTTTGAGACGGTCCGGCGGACGGATCCGGCGCACCAATTCGGCCAATCCCTTGCGTGGCAAGCGCGGTGCACCTGATGCAGTCATCAACGCCGCCGAGTCCTTCTACATCGGTCACGGCCAGACGCCCTTGTTTCGGGTTCCCGACATCGCCGGCGAGCTCGAAGCCGTACTCGACCATCGCGGCTACCAGCCGGAAGGCGGCACGATCCATCTC
>NZ_RZQG01001348.1:0-1162 GCF_003998635.1 Mesorhizobium sp. M7D.F.Ca.US.004.03.1.1 | reverse complement strand
TATATCGGCGAGACGCCGGCCAAGTGGTCGACCGTCGCCGAGTGCGAAGCGGCGATGAAAAGCCAGATGCTGCACGAGCGCAATTTCAACTATCCGCTCGTCTCCGGCATCTGCCGCACGAAGGGCTCGTCGTCCTCCTCGCAGCTGGCCGCGACAGCGTCGCGCCCGGAATTGAAGCCCGCCAGCCGGGTGGTTAGAACCCAAAGCCCGTTGCCGCCTGAACTGAGCCACCGGCCGAGCGTCTCGGTGGGTTCGCCGACGACAGCCATGGAAGCCGACGCCGCCCGGCCCGTCGCTTATGAACAAGTGGTCGATGGCGGAACCGGCGTGCTCTATCGCACCAAAAACGGCTACGCCGTGGTCAAGACCGATCTTGGCCGCGCCGCCTCGGCGACCGCAGACGCCGCGAAACGCTCCGTGAACTGGCTGGCAGGGTTGATGCCAAAGGGGCTGTAGTCCTGCTAGCGTCTCGGTTTGACGACCGCAACATGCAAGCGCGGCATCCTATCGTCGCACCGGGTGCCCCGTGATTAGGCCGGAACATAGGTCAACCTGATCACGTCATCGCCAATCAGATCGCTTGCCACGAAGCGAAGCGGCGACCGGGGGCCGGCGAAGAATGGCTTGCCGTGACCAAGCACGAATGGATGGAAGTAGAGTTGGTACTCATCGATAAGACCAAGGTCGGTCAGGCTTCGCGCCAGGTTTGGTCCAGAAACTGAAATCTCCCCAACGAGCTCAGCCTTCAGCCCACGTATCACCGCCTCGACGTCATTCTCGACAAGTGTGGCGTTGGGGCCGACCGACTTCAGCGAGCGCGACACAACCCATTTCGGTTGGCTCCGCCACGCCGCCGCGAATTCGTGCGCCTCCGCGCTCCACTCAGGACTGTCTTCGTCCCAATAACGCATGACCTCGTACATGCCGCGACCATACACACTGCCGGCCAAGTCGCGCACTTGCTCTATCCAGTGGCGAAAGACCGTGGGGCCTGATGACATTCTCATGTGGTCGACATAGCCGTCGAGAGACACGTTCATTCTGAAAATGAGCTTCGCCATGCCGTAAGACCTCCAACCCGGATCGTCAGAATAACGTGGGCCGCCGTTACGCAAAAGTGTGGACCCAGCCGAAATCCAAACTGAGACGTTATTTCTGGTCC
>NZ_RZQG01001347.1:0-1165 GCF_003998635.1 Mesorhizobium sp. M7D.F.Ca.US.004.03.1.1 | reverse complement strand
GGTGAGCACCACCGACATCTGCAGGAAGACGCGGAAGAAGTCGCGGATGTTGTCCGCGCCATGCTCGGCGAAGCTCTCGGCGCAATCGCCACCCTGGAGAAGGAACGCGTCACCGGCAGCGACAGCCGCGAGCTGCTTCTTCAGCTTGCGCGCCTCTCCTGCAAAAACCAGCGGCGGAAAGGTTGCGAGCTGGGCCTCCGTGCTCTTCAGCGCGGCAAGGTCCGGATAGGCAGGAACCTGCTTGATCGGCATTGCTCTCCACGAATTCGGCGACCATTTCGTCATCGCTGCACCCAACGCTCTTTCCGAGCAATTCCAGGAAAAGCGTGAAACGGTTTTCCGTCTGGAATTGCGTCAAACAAACAAATGGGCGCCATCGCCCGCCAATCCGCCCCATAGGGGATCGCGGCTCCATACACGAAGCCGATTTCCTATTCTAGACCGGAATTCAAGCGCTGGCGAATGTGCCGGCTGCGCTAGGCAGCCTTCTCCACCAGCCGTGCCAGTTGGGTCATCACCACCGCCGAACCCGCCAGCCGCTTTTCGGCCGTCGGCCAGTCGCGCACGAACACGACGCTGTGGTCCGGCCGGATCTTGGCCAACGAGCCCTGCTCGCCGATGAACCGGACCAGCCCGACCGGGTTGGAGAATTCGCGCTTGCGGAAATGGATAACGACGCCCTTCGGCCCGGCGTCGAGCTTCTCGACATTGGCTTTGCGGCAGAGCGCCTTGATGAAGACGATCTTGAGGAGATGCTTGACCTCTTCCGGCAGCGGGCCAAAGCGGTCGATCAGCTCGGCGCCGAAAGCATCGATTTCCTCGGTGTTTTCGAGATCGCCGAGACGGCGATAAAGCGCCAGCCTGAGCTGCAGGTCCGGCACATAGCTCTCCGGGATCATCCCCGCCGTGCCGACGGCGATCTGCGGCGACCAGCCGCCATCCTGCACTTCGCCGGAATCCTTCACCTCGGCGACCGCCTCTTCCAGCATCTGCTGGTAGAGCTCGAAGCCGACCTCCTTGATGTGGCCGGACTGCTCTTCGCCGAGAAGATTGCCGGCGCCCCTGATATCGAGGTCGTGGCTGGCCAGCTGGAAGCCGGCGCCCAGCGTGTCGAGCGATTGCAGCACCTTGAGCCTCCGCTCGGCGGTGTCGGTCAGCTTGCGGT
>NZ_RZQG01001346.1:0-1165 GCF_003998635.1 Mesorhizobium sp. M7D.F.Ca.US.004.03.1.1 | reverse complement strand
TTGCCAGCGTGGTCCATGCGCCGGCGCGCTGCGGTCGAGCGGCACGTCGAGGTCTTCGCCAAGGGCGGCGCCCAGCGCCGTCTCGAAACCGCGATCGACGCTGATCTGTTCCAGCACAGCCGGGAAGAGATCGCCGCTGGCGGCGTTCAGAATTTTTGCCAGCGTGCGCGCTTCCGTCTCGATGCGCGCCAGCTCGGCCCTGGCATCCTGAAGCGGTGGCCGGGCAGCGCTTTCCGTGGCGCGGGCATCGATGACCGACTGCTCCGCCTCCGATACGGCAGCTTCGGATTCTTCCAGCAGCGCCATGGCCTGTTCGACCAGCACGCGCTTCTCGGCCGGATCCGGCAAGCCGGCGACCTTGGAGAGTATTTCCGACAATTCGCGGTCGACATCGGCAAGCTGGCGGGCGAAGCGGTCGCGACGCTCGGCGGTGTCGCGCAGTGTCCGTTCGATCTGGTTGCGCGAGGCGGCAGCCTCTGCCCGCTCGGCGGTCAGCGCGGCGAGCTTGGCTTCGCTTTGTGAAAGCGTCGATGCAGCCTGCTCGAACGTGGCCCTGGTGCTGGCCTCGCGCTCGGCGGCACCGGCATTTTCGGAATTGAGCGCGGCTTCCTCGGTGCGCAGGCGCTCGAGGATATCCGCATTGTCGCGGACCATGCGCTCCTCACGCGCGATATCGCCATCGAGCTGCTGCAGCCGGCGCTCGAGTTCGCTCTGACGAGCGCGGATGCGGCCGGCTTCCTCCGCGATCTGCGACTTGGCGATCGACAGGCGCTGGAAGGCGGCGGCAGCGGCGGCTTCCGCGTCGCGCAGGTCCGGCAGGCGATGAGCACCGATGCCTTGCTCCCTGGCGGCGGCCATTTGGGCGGCGGCGCGGTCGCCGACCAATGCCGTGGCAACGGCAAGCGCCGAGCGCGCCTCGCCTTCCTGCGTCTTGGCCAGCGTCCAGCGCAGATGCAAGAGCGTTGCTTCGGCCTTGCGGATATCGGCTGACAGGTTCTTGAAGCGGGAGGCCTGGCGCGCCTGGCGCTTCAGGCTTTCGATCTGGCTTTCCAGTTCGCCGACGACGTCGTCCAGCCGTTCGAGGTTCTGCTCGGCCGCCTTCAGCCGCAGTTCGGCCTCGTGGCGGCGGGTGTGCAGGCCGGAAATGCCGGCCGCCTCTTCGAGC
>NZ_RZQG01001345.1:0-1166 GCF_003998635.1 Mesorhizobium sp. M7D.F.Ca.US.004.03.1.1 | reverse complement strand
GCTGGCGAAAAAGCCGCACCGCGCCGTAATTCTCACCACCGCCAATGCACTGTTGCAGCGGATTCCACCGGCCGAACTGGTCGAGGCACAGACTTTTCATGCCAGGCCCGGCAACCAGATCAACATGAACGTGCTGGTGTCGCGGCTGGAAACATCTGGTTTCGAGCGCGTGCCAACCGTTCGCGGTATCGGTGAATTCGCGGTGCGCGGCGGTATTCTCGACCTGTTCGCGCCCGGCTGGACCGAAGCGCTCAGGCTCGACTTCTTCGGCGACACGCTGGAATCGATCCGCATCTTCGATGCCGCCACCCAGCGCACCACGGGCCAGCGCAAGTCGATGGCCCTGCAGGCGATGAGTGAAGTGGCGCTGACGCCGGAAACCATCAGCCGCTTCCGCCGCTCCTATATCGAAGCTTTTGGCGCGCCACAGCGCGATGACGGGCTCTACGCGGCGGTCAGCGAAGGGCGTCGCTTCGCCGGCATGGAGCACTGGCTGCCGTTCTTCTACGAGCGGCTGGAAACCGTATTCGACTATTTGCCTGATACACCTGTCATTTTCGACCATCTGGCGCATGAGGCGCTGGCCGAGCGCCACACGCTGATCCTCGACCACTACGAGGCACGCAGGAAGCAGGCCGACGGTGCGCTGAAGGACGCCGTACCCTACAAGCCGGTGCCGCCGGACCTGCTCTATCTCTCGCCGGAAAATCTGATCGCCTCGCTCGGGCCGCGCGAAGCGATCGATTTCACGCCGTTCGACGCGCCCGACGCCGGCTCGAAAAAAGTCTACCACGCCGGTTCGCGCCATGGCCGCAGCTTCGTCGAGGAACGCGCCGACCCCAGCATCAATGTCTTCGATGTCGTCGTCAAACACATCGCCGACGAGCGCGCGGCGCGCCGCCGCATTGTCATTGCCGGCTGGACCGAAGGCTCGCTCGACCGGCTTGGCCAGATCCTTGCCGAACATCATCTCGGCAACCTCAAGCAGGTCGCGACGCTGGCGGAAGCCGAACAGCTCGAACCGGGTCAGGCGGCCTTGGCCGTGCTGCCGCTCGAATCCGGCTTCGAGACCGAAAAACTGGTCGTCGTCGCCGAACAGGATATTCTCGGCGACCGGTTGATCCGACGCTCGAAGCGCAAGAAGCGTCCCTCGGATTTCATTGCAG
>NZ_RZQG01001344.1:0-1166 GCF_003998635.1 Mesorhizobium sp. M7D.F.Ca.US.004.03.1.1 | reverse complement strand
CCTGTTGTCGTCCAGGGCCGGCGGCACGAGATTGCGGACGAACAAGGTCGTGACGCGGTGCGGCAGGATGAGCGGCGCAGCCGCGGCCGCCTCCAGGCGGGCGATCATGTCGGGCGCGTTGCGCGGCGCAAGACCCACGCCGTAGCCGAAGTAGAACGCATAGTCGACGCCCTGCCGGCCGAGTTCGGCCGCCGCATCCGCGACGCTTCGGGTGATCGGCGCGACCACCAGTTCGATGCGGTCGAACCAGGAGCGGCGTTCCCAGTCCGCGCGATCGTGCTCGGCGTGTTCGGCATCGACGATGACGCCCATTCTCAACCTGCGCGAGGAGCCGTGCGCGAGCGTCTCGGCCAGGCCGAACAGGAGTTCGCGCGGATGGATGAGCGGGACGTTGGAACGTAGTGCCTCGGTCGGCATCTCCGCCGCACAGGCCAGGATGATGAGCTTGACCCCGTCCTCCTGCTCCAGCAGGTCGATGGCCCCCTGCACATGACGCATGGCGAACGGAAGCGCATAGAAGCGGTGTTCCCACCCGTCGCCCATCTGGTTGCCGGTGGCGCCCGGCACATGCACGTGCGCGCCGATGTTGGCCGCCTCCTTGCCCACCTGATGCGGCGTGATCTGCTCGACCGTGAGGCCTTCGTAGATATGGCGGTTGACGACCTGAACATTGCCGCCGAGCGCCCTGAGAAACTCGCCATGGTAATGCACGTATTCGTCGCGAGGGCCATGGCCCGTCGTCACGACGCCGATTCGAATACCGTGTGTCGGTTGCATTGATCTCACTGCACCTGATGGATGGTCATGGGTTCGGGAATGGGATTGCTGCCGTCGAGGAACCTTTCGGCGGCGAAAGGATCCTTCGGATCGTGTTCCGCGTCACCGGCCATGAGATCCGCAAGCCGCCGCGCGCCCTCGATGCTGCACATGACGCCGTGGCCGTCGTAGCCGATGTTGACGAACAGTCCGGGGACGCCGGGCAACGGGCCGAAGATGGGCGCGCCGTCCATCGTCACGGCGAACGTCCCGGAACGGACCTGGATATCGTGAGCCTGCCGGCTCTTTTCGGTCCAGAACGGCGTCATGCGGCTGGCCGTCGCGAATGCGCGCTCGACGTAGCCCGGTTCGATCTCGGGGTCGTCGATGCCTTCGGGAACGAACAGCGT
>NZ_RZQG01001343.1:0-1170 GCF_003998635.1 Mesorhizobium sp. M7D.F.Ca.US.004.03.1.1 | reverse complement strand
CGATGATGCCGAACGAAGAAGCCACCTGTTCATAGGCTTCGCTGGCGTTCAGTCGGCTGATCTCGCTAGAATTGAAGTTGCGGAATTTGATCCGCGCAATCTTCTTGACGGCGCTGGTCGTCCGTAGGGTGGATTCAGTGGGGGTCGGAAGTTGAAGGATGAAAACCGGCTGATCCTTATTTTTCGCCAGTTCAGCCCAGCGGGTCGTTTCATCGCGTTTTGACAGGGTGCGAACAAGAACGTGATCATAGTCGTAGCCGTCATGGCCCAGGGTATCTAGCAAGCCGATGGCTTTGACCGGTTGGAAGTCCATGTGGGTTGAGCGGATCAATCGTGTGGGCTTTTGCAATCCGATCGCAAATCCCAGTTCGTAGGTCACGTTGTGATTGACGAGAGAGATGTCGGCAATGAAAGCGTCGGCGCCTTCTATCCAGCTTTCCACCGACCGCGCAACTGGTGAGCCCGACGTGTCAAGTGTCGACCATGGCGTTATTGATCGATCGGAAGTTGAAGCCGATTTGCAGGCTGCGACAATCATATCACCATGGAACTGATTGCCGGAGGCGTATGCGACAAAAACCGACGTCACTTGCAGCTTACCCCCGAATCCAGCAACGGAGCCTATCGACAATAGACCGAACGCTCAACTCAGTTTCCGATTATGTTGCGACTATCGTTGTGCAGTTCAGCCACCACCATGTTTGGAGCAGAAGTAACGTTTGCCGCTGGCATACCGTTCGAGTGTACCGGCATCCTCCCCCTTTGGGTAAAATCACGACGATGTCACTTCAAACCGGAATGTCGGCTCTTGCGTGTTAGATAACCTCTGCCGCTTCCTGTTAGCCGAAATTGCAATCAGGCCCGCTAACAATCGTGGTTGCGCCTTTAGGGTCATCGTGGTTGAGACCGCAGGCGGATTAGGACTCGTTATTGGCTTTGCGATCGGCTCATCGCTGCTGACAATCGGTGACCTATATAAACGGGCATGTCCACTCGCCGAAAAATCAACGCAACAGCGAAGCTGATTGGAGAGTGGCCTTTAACCCCGGCTGCAACGCTTGGATCGTCCGTCAGAGCGAGGGGTATATTTCTCGAAATACGCGCCCGCCTTCCAACGGAGTTCAGGAAACTGCTCCATATCGAGTCCCGCGTGCTCACCCTGCGCGTGTC
>NZ_RZQG01001342.1:0-1170 GCF_003998635.1 Mesorhizobium sp. M7D.F.Ca.US.004.03.1.1 | reverse complement strand
CGCCCGCAACGTGGTGCGCAATCCCAAGGCAATCCGCATCTTCAACCGCACCGGCGGCACGCTGCTGGTCGGCGCCGGCATCGCCACGGTGGCGATGCGTTCCAGCAACTAGGCTCTCTTTTTGGCATGACCCCGAAACTGTTTTTCGGGGTCACGATCGGCCTTACCATTTGACGCTGAAGCCGAGATTGCCTTCGAGGATACGGCGTTTGTCGCCGCCGAGATTGGTGGTGTAGTCGCCGGTGGCGAAGATGCTGACCTTGTCCGTCACCTTGGCGATCACGCCGCCGCCGAATTCGAACGAGGTCGATTTGCCCTCGGTCGAGATATCGGTGGTGTCGAAATTGACATGGCTGGTACCGCCGAAATCGTGCCAGATGTTGGCCTTGAGGTAGGGCTGCAGCGCCATGCCGTTGATCGTTGTCTCGCCTTGCAGCCGTGCGCCCAGCCGGCCGGTGACGCTGCCGTCGGAATCGAAGGAAACCGAAGCAAAGCGGTCCGAGGTATCGTCGAGCGACAGATGCTGCCAGACCAGTTGCGCCTGCGGCTCGAGCGTCCAGCCTTGTCCTAGCGCTATGGGATAACCGCCTTCCAACGAAGCTGTGACGCCGGTGCCGCCGACATCGATGCCGATGTCACGCGACGATGTCGCATTTCCCCCGAAGAAGGTGGCCATCAAGACGCCGTCCAGATACCAACCGCCTTGGCCGATGCGGGTCCAGTAGCCGCCGACACTGGTGCCGTCGAGATCGATACCGCCGACGGATAGATTGTCCTGTCCCAGCGCCTGGCCGCGCACATCACCATTCATGCTGGCATAGGCGATGAACAGGCCGGCGCGATCGACCGAACCGGAGCTGGTTTCTCGGCCGAACAGATCGAAGCCGCCCTGGAAGCCGAACAGTGTGCCGTCGAAAGACGGCGACACCGTTCCCGACCAGGCCATCTTGGTGTCCTGACCGAAAATGCGGCCCCAGACCGGCGACAGCTCCATGTTCGACAACAGGCTCTGCTCGCCGCGCCGTTCGTGGAAGGTACCGAGCGTGGTCATCGCCAGATGTTCGGCGACCGGCGGCAAGGCCGAATAGACCGGAACCTCGATGCGATAGAGCAGGATTTCCTCTCCCGCGGCCGGTGTCGGCAGGTCGGGCGCCGCCGTCGGCACCACCG
>NZ_RZQG01001341.1:0-1171 GCF_003998635.1 Mesorhizobium sp. M7D.F.Ca.US.004.03.1.1 | reverse complement strand
ACCCTGGGCTAATCAAGTCGATCAGCCTGGTTGATCGGGCCGATCAACCGGGTTGGATCGGGCCGATCAACCGGGGATGCACGGCCTCAACTCTGGAAACTTCTCGTCGAAGCGCGCTGCCCATCGTGTCAGCCGGGCGCGACCCTTCTCCCATTTTCCGGCAAAGCGTAACGAGAGATAGCCGAGGCAGGCGCGCAGCGCCATTTGGCCGGCGGTGATCTTCTTCGGCAGCTTCGGCGGGTTGGCGTTGAGCAGATCGAGTGCTGCCGTGATCTTTGCCCATTGGCGATCGAGCCAGGGCTGGTAGACCATCTCCTCAGGCCGTGCGCGCCGCTCATAGACCATCGACAGCGCACAATCACAAATGCCGTCCGCCAGCGCCTCCAGCACTTCCGCCTCGAGCCGCTTGTCGGGATTGCGCGGGAAAAGCGCGCTCTTCGAAACCCGGTTGAGGTGCTGGGTGATGGCGCGGCTGTCATGGATCGAGCGGCCGTCGTCGAGCACCAGAACCGGGATCTTGCCGAGCGGGTTGGCGATCATCAAATCGGCCGGCTTCTCCTCGGTCTTGATCGGCACCAGATCGACGGCGATGCCGGCATAGGCCGCTGCCATTCGTACCTTGGAACTGTAGGGAGAAGACGACGCATAGAGCAGTCTGGGCATGATAGGTTCCTGTTTTGCAGGCGGGCAGTGTTGACCGATCAGACGCGATCGAGCAATGGCCACAAGCGGAAAACCCGGCCGCCAGCGAGCGACATGCATCAGCGTCGTTGACCGACACCGTTTAGCGAACGCTCCATGATGATGGTGCGTTCATCACCGTAGCAGCTGTCTCGAACTGCCTTGAATCCAAGCCCGGCGTAAAATGGCTCCGCCGTCACCGAGGACGGCACGGTCAGCACGGTGACGCCGCCAGCGTGCGCCGCTTCCTCAACCTCCGCCATAAGTCGTTTGCCGATACCACGGCCTTGCAGTTCAGTATCCACAAAGACGGATCGGACAATGCTTCCATCGAGGCTGGCTGTTCCAACGATCCTGCCACGCACAACCGCGACAGAAACCCTCCGCTTCCTCAAAAGCGCAGAGACAGCGGATGGGCTGAAGTTCTGCTCCACGCGAGCGATGATGTCTTGCGAATAGTCTTTCGCATTGGTCTGTCGCAGAGCTGCCA
>NZ_RZQG01001340.1:0-1174 GCF_003998635.1 Mesorhizobium sp. M7D.F.Ca.US.004.03.1.1 | reverse complement strand
CGTCTATATCTCGCATCGCATGGAGGAGATCTTCGAGCTGTGCGACACGGTGACGGTGCTGAAGGACGGCGCGCTGGTCGGCACCAGGATGGTGTCCGAGATCACCACCGACGAACTCATCGCCATGATGGTCGGACGCGAACTCCAGGACCTTTTCCCTGATCGCACCGATGACAAAGGCGACGAGATCCTGCGCGTCGAGAACCTCAGGATCACCGAGACAGCGCAGCCGCTGTCGCTGATTTTGCACAAGGGCGAGATCGTCGCCCTGGCCGGGCTGGAGGGGCAGGGCCAGCAGCGCTTCCTGAGATCGCTGATCGGCCGCTACCATCCCTTCGCCGGGACGATTTCCATCAACGGCAAAGCGCTGAAGATGCCGCTCTCGACATCTGCGGGCGTTCGTCATCTGCAGCAACTGAAGGTCGGCTTCGTGCCCGAGGACCGCAAGGAAGAGGGGCTCTTCCTCGCTTTGCCGATCGCCCACAACATCGCCATCGGATTGCATTCGAGGCGACCCGAACTTGCGCCGGCGCGACCCTATCGAAGCGTCATCGCGCACATGATGGAGGTCATGAACATAAAGGCGGCAGGGCCGTCCGCTCCGGTCGGCTCCCTGTCGGGTGGCAACCAGCAAAAGGTCTTGCTCGGCCGTTATCTTGCCGCCGATCTCGATCTTCTGCTGGTCGAGGAGCCAACCCGCGGCGTCGACATCGGCGCCAAGTCCGAGATCTACCATCTGCTGCGCGACTTCACCCGCCAGGGCGGCGCCGTGCTGGTGCTGTCTCGCGAGACGATCGAATTGATCGGGCTCTGCGACCGCATCTACGTCGTCCATCACGACACGATCGTTGCCGAAATGCCGGCAGCGCAGGCGACGGAGCACAAGATCCTCGACGCGGCCCTGATGGGCGGCTCCACGCGCCAGCATTAGGGGCCTCCATGCATCGTTCGCTGTTTAACATCTTGAGTGGCCGGAACACACGGCAAGGCCTGTGGGGCCTGCCGCTGCTAGTTGCCTTGCTCATTTCGCTCTGGCTGACGGTCGAGACGACACAGTTCGCGACGGCTGAAAACCTCTTCAACCTGGTTGCCCAGGCGATGCCGCTGATCATTGCGGCGATCGGACAGCTCGTCGTCGTGCTCATCGGCGGGCTCGATCTATCGGTCGGCTCGG
>NZ_RZQG01000133.1:0-9953 GCF_003998635.1 Mesorhizobium sp. M7D.F.Ca.US.004.03.1.1 | reverse complement strand
GAGTAGGGGAGTAGGGCAGTAGGGCAGTAGGGCAGTAGGTGGGGCTATTCCGGTGACAGTTTTCGGATCAGAAGCCGCAAGAGCGTTCCTACGCTCTCACTGCGGGTCATCAATGGTTCGACCGTCTCGTGCGAGGCGATTCCGACGCGTTGCGCGATCAGCAGATGGGTCTCCAGTTCCTTGAGGGATCCCTGGGCGATCCTGAGAAATTGCTGATAGGAAGCTCGGCTTTCGCGCCCGTAACCTTCGGCAATGTTGGCGGGAACGGAGGTGGCTGCACGGCGTACCTGAGTCGTCAGTCCGTAAAGCTCATCCCTTGGCCAAGCTCTGGTTGTTTCGTAGATCGATACCGCCAGATCCATAGCTTGCTGCCAGACAATTAAATCCCTGTACGATTCAATCTTGGCTGCCCTACTGCCCTACTCCCTTATTCCCCTACACGTTGAGAAGCAGATACTCCCGCTCCCACGGACTGATCACTTCCATGAAAGTCTCGAATTCCGCGCGCTTGATCGCCGCATAGGTCGCGGCGAACGACTTGCCCAGATGCGCGCAGAGTTCCTCGTCGCCCTCGAACAGGTCGACGGCTTCGAGCAGGCCACGCGGCAGGTCGATCTCGTCCGCATTGGCGGTGGTCAGCACCGGAGGCTCGGCCTTGATCTTGTTGGTGATGCCGATCAGCCCGCAGGCAAGCGATGCCGCCAGCGCCAGATAGGGGTTGGCATCGGAGGACGGGATGCGGTTTTCGACGCGCCGTGCCGCCGGATCCGAGCGTGGCACGCGAAACGCCGTGGTGCGGTTGTCATAGCCCCATTTGTTGTTGACCGGCGCCGACGCCGCCTGTGTCAGCCGGCGGTAGGAATTGACATAGGGCGCGAACATCACCAGCGCGTTCGGCACATGCTTCTGCATGCCGCCGATGAAATGGAAGAAGGCTTCGGTTTCCGAGCCGTCCTCGGCCGAAAAGATGTTCTGTCCAGTCTTCTTGTCGATGATCGACTGATGGATGTGCATGGCGGAGCCGGGCTGCCCCTGGATGGGCTTGGCCATGAAGGTGGCATAGATCTCGTGCTTGAGTGCTGCCTCGCGAATGGTGCGCTTGAACATGAACACCTGGTCGGCCAGTTCGATCGGGTCGCCATGGCGCAGATTGATCTCCAGCTGGCCGGCGCCTTCCTCGTGGATCAGCGTATCGATCTCCAGGCCCTGGCTTTCGGAGAAATGGTAGATGTCGTCGATCAATTCGTCGAATTCGTTGACGCCAGCGATCGAATAGCCGGCGCCGCCGCCGATCGCGCGTCCCGAACGGCCGACCGGCGGGGTCAGCGGATAGTCCGGATCGGGATTCTTGCGCACCAGGTAGAACTCGATCTCGGGCGCCACCACCGGCTTCAGGCCGAGCTTGTCATAGGCAGCCACCACACGCTTCAACACATTGCGCGGCGTGAATTCGACCGAGCGTCCGTCCTGGTGGACGAGATCGCAGATGACCGCGGCCGTAGGGTCTTCTTCCCAGGGCACCACTGTCAGCGTCGACAGGTCCGGCATCAGTTTGAGGTCGCCGTCGTCTTCCGGGTAATGGAAGCCGTTGCCATCCTCGGGGTAGCCGCCGGAAATTGTCGTCATGAAGACTGCCGACGGCAGTGCTAGCGAGGTGTTGGAGGTGAATTTCTTCGATGGCATCATCTTGCCACGCGCGACGCCTGCCTGATCGGGCGTGATGCACTCGATGTCCTCGATGCCGCGCCATTCCAGCCAGGCGCTGACTTCCTTCCAGTTCTTGACGCCCCGTTGGTTTTTCACGAAGGCAGGCGTGCGGGCACGTCCTCCGCGGCTCGACGGACGGACTTCCTTTTTTGCAGGCGGCATCATTCACCAGATTGGGTTGCGGATTGTGGAGTATAGCCGTGCGCCCCTATGGAAGGGAAGGGGAGCCGCGTCGGGCATTGGCTGACGCGGTTGAAAATCGCTCCAATCGGCTTAGTTTCGGCCGTCCCAATTCCAATCGAGGCCCCCAATCTTAATCGAGAAATTGAATGCGGCGCGACAACAAACTGACGACGATCGGCTTCGACGCCGACGACACCCTCTGGCAGAACGAGCAGTTCTTCCGCCTGACGGAAAAGCGCTTTGCCGCCATGCTTGCCGATCATGGCGAAGAGGAGCACATCTCGGCACGATTGCTGGAGGCCGAAAGGCGCAACCTCGCCGTCTATGGCTTCGGCATCAAGGGGTTTACCCTGTCGATGATCGAAACGGCGGTCGAGGTCACGCAAGGCCGCGTGCCGGCATCGGTCATATCGGAAATTCTAGATGCCGGCCGCGAGATGCTGAGCCATCCGATCGAGGCCCTGCCGCACGCGCGCGAGACTGTCGAGAAGCTTGCCGGCGCATTCCGCCTTGTGCTGATCACCAAGGGCGACCTCTTCGACCAGGAGCGCAAGCTGACTGGCTCTGGCCTGGGCGATCTGTTCGATGCGGTCGAGATCGTCAGCGACAAGAGTGCTGCCACCTATAGCAGGCTCTTCAGCCGCCACGGCGATGGTCCGGCGAAAAGCATGATGGTCGGCAACTCGCTGAAGTCGGACGTGGTGCCGGCCATCGAGGCCGGCGGTTGGGGTGTCCATGTGCCGCATGAACTGACCTGGGTGCTGGAGCATGTCGAGGCGCCGGCTGCCGAACCGCGGTTCCGCCAGATATCCGATCTCGGACAACTGCCCGGACTGGTTGAAAGCATCGTGAGTGCAGGCTGATCGCCGGATCCAGCTATTTGTTTTCGCATTTCCGGACAGAAAACCGCCGACACACTTTTCCTGCAATTGCTCTAGCGGCCGATCAGGCGATCGATCACCGGTTGCAACCGTTCGGGCGTGATCGGCTTGGCGACCACTACGTCGATGATATCTGACAGGCCCAGGCTTTCCGTCGTGCCATTCTTGGTTGAAAGTAGGATCACCGGTGGCTGTGATTTGCCCGAGGCCCGCCGCAACGCGGCGATGCTGGACATCAGATTGTCGCAGTCCTTGTTGTCGGCGCCGCCGTCAAGGACAACCGCGCCGGGAATGAGGGACCGCAAGATCCTTGCCGCCGTGTCGGGAGATTCCGAAATCGGCTTGAGCCCGGATCGCTCGACGATCTTTGAAATCACCACGCGATTGATCGGCGATCTGCCGACGACAAGCACCTGCGACGGATCACGGATCGTCTCGGTGCTTGTGTCGCGGGTCACCAGATTTGGATGTCTTGGAGTCTCGCCTTCGCGATTCACTGGGCACACAAGTCGGCCAAGAAGCTCGTCCCTATTTCAATGCAGAGTTGAATCTCAGGCGCAATTGGCGTGAGATCGCGACCCATGTCAAGTTGAAATAAAAGGACCCAAAATCATGTCCGGGAGCAGTGAATTTAAAGCAACGCTACTGTACTCAACTGTCCACACGTGAATTTCATGAAAAGAAAATTCACCTGCGCAGAGGCTGCGCAGGTGATGGGTCGGTTGCAATGATTTCGATCAGCCGTGGCTCTGCTGTGTGACGATCACCGGGATCAGCAGATCGCCCCAGTTGCCGTCACCGCCGTGATGCCGTGCCGAGCGCACGAGCTCAACCGAGACGCCCGCCTCGACCGCCTTCATCACCGACTGGTTGAGGCGGTGCAGGTCGTTGGCCAGCATGCGGATCGTCGCTTGCTGATCGACGCTCATCGTCGTGGACTGTTCCTCGGCGCGTTCCTTGACACGGCTTATCGATGCCATTGGTCTTCTCCTTGTGTTCCAAGCCCTGTTGGGCGTTTCCTCTGTATTTCTGTGATCCGCTATTCCGCGGCCGGTTTGAACTGCGCGTGCTCGGTCGATTCATGCATGGCGGTGGTCGACGACTGGCCGCCGGTGATCGCCATCGACACGGCGTCGAAATAGCCGGTGCCGACCTCGCGCTGGTGCTTGGTCGCGGTGTAGCCATTGGCCTCGGCCGCGAACTCCGCCTCCTGCAACTCGGAATAGGCCGCCATCTGCCGCGCCTTGTAGCCGCGCGCCAGTTCGAACATGCCATAGTTGAGCTGGTGGAAGCCGGCGAGCGTGATGAACTGGAACTTGTAGCCCATGGCGCCGAGCTCCTTCTGGAACCTGGCGATCGTCGCGTCGTCGAGGTTCTTCTTCCAGTTGAACGATGGCGAACAATTGTAGGCGAGCAGCTTGTCGGGGTGATGCTTGCGCACGCCCTCGGCAAATTTCTTGGCCTGCACCAGGTCGGGCTTCGAGGTCTCGCACCAGATCAGATCCGCGTAAGGCGCATAGGCGATGGCGCGGGCGATGCAGGGCTCGATGCCGTTCCTGACATGATAGAAACCTTCTACCGTGCGCCCGGCGCCGTAGTCGACGAAAGGCTGGTCGCGTTCGTCTATGTCGGAGGTGAGCAGCTTTGCGGCTTCCGCATCGGTGCGCGCGACGACCAGGGTCGGCGTGCCCATCACGTCCGCCGCCAGGCGCGCGGCGCTGAGGTTGCGGATGTGCGCCGCGGTCGGGATCAGCACCTTGCCGCCGAGATGGCCGCATTTCTTTTCCGACGCCAGTTGGTCCTCATAGTGGACGCCGGCGGCGCCCGCCTCGATGAAGGCCTTCATGATTTCGAAGGCGTTGAGCGGTCCGCCGAAGCCGGCTTCCGCGTCGGCGACGATCGGCGCGAACCAGGTCTCGACCGAAAGCCCGTTGCCTTCGGACGTTTCGATCTGGTCGGCGCGCTGCAGCGTGCGGTTGATGCGCTTGACCAGTTCCGGCGCCGCATTGGCCGGGTAGAGCGACTGATCCGGATACATCGCGCCAGCCGTGTTGGCGTCGGCGGCAACCTGCCAGCCGGACAGATAGATCGCCTTCAGTCCGGCGCGCACCTGCTGCATCGCTTGGTTGCCGGACATGGCGCCGAGCGCGTTGACGAAATCCTCCTCGTGGATGAGCTTCCACAGCCGGTTGGCGCCCATTTCGGCGAGGCTCTGGCGGATCTGCACCGAACCGCGCAGCCGCTTCACATCCGCCGCGGAATAGGGCCGTTCGATACCGTCGAAGCGACCTTCCGGCGCCGATGGGACGAGGTTGTAAAAATCAGTCATTGGTCACTCCGAACGGTTTCTGCACCTAGGTCCGGGCATCAATCATCTGTGCGCCGGAATATGACTGAATTTACATTGCGGCGCGAAATGAGCCAGAAGAATCAAGGAAATCGCTAAAATATAAAGGAAAACCTGTGTTGCGTTTGACAGGCCTGCGCTGTAAATTTGTCACGCTTGTAAAGCACGACGCGGCGAGATCGCCGCGAAATTTGTGTAAATTCTGTCAAGGATAGTCGATGGCTGACCAGAAAATATTCGCCGGGCCGCGCATCCGCCGCATCCGCAACGCCAAGGGCCTGACTCAGACCGCGATGGCCGAGGGCCTTGGCATTTCGCCATCCTATCTCAACCTGATCGAGCGCAACCAGCGGCCGCTGACGGTGCAGCTGATCCTGAAACTGGCGTCCGTCTACAAGGTAGACCCACACGAACTGCAGGGCGAGGCAAGAGGGTCTGTCGCGGCCCTGAAGGAGGTGTTCACCGATCCTCTGCTGGTCGGCGAGCTGCCGGGCGATCAGGAGTTGATCGAGCTTGCCGATGCGGCGCCCAACGCGTCCGCGGCGGTGATAAAGCTGTTCCGCGCCTATCGCGAGCAGGCCGAGCGCCTGTCCGACCTCAACGAGCTTTTGGCGCGCGAGGGTCGGGCGACGGCGCTCTCCGGCGCCCGCCTGCCGATCGACGAGGTGCACGAGATTTTCGAGCGCCGGCCGAACCATTTTGTAGCCCTCGAGGAGGAGGCCGCGGCGTTCACCTCGGTGCTCGATCCCGGCGACGACCTGTTCGGTGCGCTGAAGGCCTGGCTGAAGCGCGAATACGGCATCGTCGTCAAGGTGCTGCCGGTCGCCACCATGCCGAACTGGCGCCGCCGTTACGACCGTCATTCGCAGCGCCTGTTCCTGTCCGAACGCCTGTCGCCGTTCGACCAGTTGCGCGAAGTCGCGATGGAGGCCTGTCTGATCCGCATGACGGTCGCGATCGCCGGCGAGATCCAGGCGCTCAAACTCACCACCGACGAAGCACGCCGGCTGGCCCGCTTCGAACTTGGCCGCTATGCGGCGCATGCACTGATGATGCCTTACCAGGCCTTTCACGCGGCTGCCGTGCGCGCCCGCTATGACATCGACGTCCTGCGTTCGCGCTTCGGTGTCTCCTTCGAACAGGTGGCCAACCGGCTGACCATGCTGCAGCGGCAGGGTGCCTCAGGCGTGCCGTTCTTCATGCTGGAGGTCGACAATGCCGGCAACCGCTTCCGCAAGGCCGGCAGCCAGGGCTTTCCGCAAAGCCGCTTTGGCGGCGGTTGTCCCAAACTGCCCGTGCATGTTGCCTTCACCCAGCCCGGCCAGATCTTCGTCGAGGCAGTGGAAATGCCCGACGGCGCCGAGTTCCTGTGCATCGCCCGCACGCTGGAAGGGCCGCAAGGCGCGTTCTCGGAACGCCCGCGCCGCACCGCGTTGCTGCTCGGTTGCGACATCGGCTTTCGTGACGACATCATTTACGGCGCGGCACTGCCCGGCGTGGTTACCTCCGCAAAGGCCGAGGCCGGCAGTGTAGCGGCGACGCCGGTCGGGCCTGCCTGCCGGCTTTGCGAACGCGTCGGCTGCCTGGCGCGCGCCGAACCACCGGTGACGCGTCCGCTTGGCCTCGACGAGATGGTGACGGGCTTGAGCGCCTTCGATTTCCAGTAACGCCACGGCAAGGTGCCACAATTGTCGCCGGTCGCTGGCTCACCCCCGGCCGGCATCTTTGCGTTACGCGAACAGGGCACCTTTTCGTCGTCCCTTGCGCATCGTCCCGTCCACAAAAGCCCGACAGTCGCGCCCATGACCGACACCGCATCATCGCCGATCCTTGCTTCCTCGACCGTCCCGCAGCGGGAGGAGCGCATCGGCTTCCTGCTGGTGTTCCTGTCGGCGCTGATGTGGAGTTTCGGCGGCACCATCGCCCGCTTCATCACCGCCGGCGACAGCTGGACGGTTATTTTCTGGCGCTCCGTCTGGGCGGCCGCCTTCCTGATCTGCTTCATGGTCTGGCGCGACGGCTGGCGCGGCATGCTGAAAATGTTCCGCGACATGGGCCTGCCCGGCCTTGCCGTCGGGATCTGCTTCGCCACAGCATCGACCGCCTTCGTCGTGGCGCTTACCTACACCACCGTCGCCAACATCCTGTTGATGCAGGCCGGCGTGCCGTTGCTGGCGGCGCTGTTTGCCTGGGCGTTGTTTCGCGAAAGGGTTGGTGCCGCGACCTGGGTGGCGATTGCCGCCGTCATCGCCGGAGTCGCCATCATGGTGTCGGAATCGCTTGATGGCGCCGTTTCGCCGATAGGCGACGGGCTGGCGCTGTTGATCGCGATCATGTTCTCGATCGCCACAGTCATAACCCGGCGGTTTTCCAGCGTGCGCATGACGCCGGCAACGTGCCTCGGCACCATGCTTGCGGCAGGCTTTGCCGCCTCACAGGCATCGACATTCGCTGTATCGGTCAGTGACATGGGCTTTCTCTTTGCTTTCGGCGTGGTCAATCTCGGCGTTGGTCTCGCGTTCTTCGCCACCGGCGCACGGCTGATCCCGGCAGCCATCGCGGCGCTGCTCGGCACGTTCGAGCCGATCCTCGGCCCGATATGGGTCTGGCTTATCCATTCCGAGGTGCCGTCGGCGCGCACCATCATCGGTGGCGCGGTGGTGGTGACGGCGTTGCTTGTCCATATCGGGCTCGAATTCAAGCGCCAAACACGGCCCGAGCGCGCTGGGGTCACCGGGGTGCCATCGCCTAATTGAGGCGGCGCGCAGCTTTGCCATTGACAACTTCGTAGCCGCGCGGGCAGGCTGGGAATACGGCAACAACAAGACAGGCGTATCTTGCCAAGTCTCCCAGCCGGTCAGATCGAGACCGGACCATATCGTCGTATCTCTGCCCGCGCCATGGCGAAAGCCTCTGACGGCATAGGCACGCCTCCCAAGCCGCCGCAGGGACACAGAGCCATCTCTTGTCGCTCATCGAACCGCCTGCATAGTGTCGGCAGTTCGCGCTTGTCGCCCCTTGGAAAGCTCAATAGTCTGAAACAAATGCCCGGTCGCGCGGCTTCCGCGACGAGCCGGCGAAGGAACACTCACCAAAGGAGAATAGCATGATCCGCAAAGCGCTCTGGCTTTCGGCAACCTCGGCATTTCTGACGCTTTTCACCGTCGGCGGTCACGCCGAAGACCGTGTCGTCAACGTCTTCAACTGGTCGGACTATATCGACAGTTCGATCATCGACGATTTCACCAAGGAAACCGGCATCAAGGTCGTCTACGACACCTTCGATTCCAACGAAATCCTTGAAACCAAGCTGCTTGCTGGCGGCAGCGGTTATGACGTCGTCGTGCCCAGCGGCAATTTCCTTGCGCGCCAGATCCAGGCCGGGGTGTTCCAGAAGCTCGACAAGTCGAAGCTGCCGAACATTTCCAACATGTGGGACACGGTTTCGGAGCGCACCGCCAAATATGACCCCGGCAACGAATACTCGGTCAACTACATGTGGGGTACCGTTGGTCTCGGCTACAACATCAAGAAGGTGCAGGCGGCACTCGGCACCGACAAGATCGACAGCTGGGATGTCTTCTTCAATCCCGACAGCCTAGCCAAGTTGAAGGACTGCGGCGTCTATGTGCTGGACTCGCCAGCCGACATCATCCCGGCGGCACTGAAATATCTCGGCCTCGACCCGAACAGCACGTCATCAGATGACATCGCCAAGGCCGAGGAGGCTTTGCTCAAGGTCCGGCCTTATATCAGGAAGTTCCACTCCTCCGAATACATCAACGCGCTCGCCAACGGCGATATCTGCCTGGCGGTCGGCTGGTCGGGTGACGTGTTCCAGGCCCGCAACCGCGCGGTCGAGGCCAAGCAAGGCGTCGAGATCGGCTATTCCGTGCCGAAGGAGGGCGCTCAGATGTGGTTCGACCAGATGGCGATCCCTGCCGACGCGCCGCATGTCGCGGAGGCGCTCGAGTTCATCAATTACATGATGAAGCCGGAAGTTATCGCCAAGTCGTCGAATTACGTGCTCTACGCCAACGGCAACAAGGCGTCGCAGCAATTCGTCGACAAGGCACTGTTGGATGATCCTTCGGTCTATCCCGATGCCGAGACGATACAGAAGCTCTACACCGTCTCGCCATACGATCCCAAGACCCAGCGCGTGATCACGCGCACTTGGACCAAGATCGTTACTGGCCAGTAAGCAATCTGACATGGTCCCGGCAGCCACCTGCCGGGACCATTCTTTCTGGGGCAAGAAGCAAGAATCAGGACGGAGTGGGACATGAAATCGCTTGGCAGCATCCGCAGGGATTTTGCGCCGTGGAACGACCCGAACGCCAAGCCATACATCCAGTTCGACAACGTCACTAAGAAGTTCGGTGACTTCACCGCCGTCAACAATCTGTCGCTGACCATCTTCGAGCGCGAGTTCTTCGCTCTGCTCGGCGCCTCTGGCTGCGGAAAATCGACGCTGCTCAGGATGCTCGCCGGCTTCGAGGAGCCGACAGCCGGCCGCATCCTGCTCGATGGGCAGGATATGCGTGGCATCCCGCCCTACCGGCGGCCGGTCAACATGATGTTCCAGTCCTATGCGCTGTTCCCGCACATGACGGTCGAGAACAACATTGCCTTTGGCCTCAAGCAGGACGGCATGCCGAAGCCCGAGATCGCGTCGCGCGTTGCCGAGATGCTGAAGCTGGTCAAGCTCGAGCAGTTCGCCAAGCGCAAGCCGCATCAGCTGTCCGGGGGCCAGCGCCAACGCGTAGCGCTCGCCCGCTCGGTCGCCAAGCGGCCGAAGGTGTTGCTGCTCGACGAGCCACTCGGCGCATTGG
>NZ_RZQG01001339.1:0-1175 GCF_003998635.1 Mesorhizobium sp. M7D.F.Ca.US.004.03.1.1 | reverse complement strand
CCACCCGGTTGCCTTTCCAGCCGCGTTCGGCCAGCCAACCGACCAGGGCGCCGACAAGCGGGAAGGCGAAGAGATAGCCACCCGTCGGCCCGACGAAATACGACGCGCCCCCTACCCCTCCCGACAGGACCGGCAAGCCGATGGCCCCTTCGACCAGCCAGGCGACGATGGTGACGGCGCCAAGCCGCCAGCCATAGAGCGCGCCGATCAGGGTCACCGCAAAGGTCTGCATGTTTACCGGGACCGGCACCATCGGCACCTCGATGTAGGACGCCAGCGCCAGGAACAGGGTGCCAAGCACGACGGCTCCAACCTGCCAGGCAAGAGAACGATCCTGAAGCCGGAGCGGGCTGAACGACGGCTTGCTGGGTGAGAATGCGACGTCTGTCATTGGGATTCCTCGATCGATTGCAAATTATAGATAATTTCTGTTTTCGATCTATTATCGAATCCACACTTCCCCGGAGATTGCAAGCCCTGGCTTTGGCGGAGGTCGTCTAACCTACGATGGCGAAGGCTTCTCGCGTGGTTCCGGAAGCCGTCCTGACCGGCTTGCGGCCAATCCATTGGACGTGCCGTCCCAGCGTCACTGCGGCCGATTCGGTGTTTCCCTGCCGCAAGGCGGCGAGGATCGCGCGATGGTCCTGATCGGTGCGCGTCTCCCACTCCGAACGCCATGCCGCGAACAGGAAACGGGCGCTTGCGGCATGCAGATCGTCAATGGTGGCGAGCAGGCGCGGCATGCCGCATGGCGCGAGGATCAAGCGGTGGAAGGCGCGATTGGCTTCCTCCCACGACCGGACATCGCGGGACTTGTCGCCGGCCTTGGTCGCCTCCTCGGCGAGATTGAGAATGGCCGATGTCAGGTGTGGCGCGGCGTGGCGCAGCGCCAGCACTTCGAGTGCCGCCCGCATCTCGGCGACTTCCTTGACCTCGCCCAGATCGAAAGACGCCACTCGCACGCCTCGGCGCGGCTCACCGATGGCCAGCCCTTGCGCCTCGAGACGGCGGAAGGCTTCGCGCACCGGGACATGGCTGGTGTGGAATTCCTCGGCGATATGATCCTGCCGAAGCCTGGCCCCCGGCTCGATCGCGCCCGAGATGATGCGGTCCGCCAGCACCTTGCTGATGCGCACCGCGATGGTGTCGTCCGTGCCCTTTGCCATGTTTTATAG
>NZ_RZQG01001338.1:0-1180 GCF_003998635.1 Mesorhizobium sp. M7D.F.Ca.US.004.03.1.1 | reverse complement strand
GTGTTTGGATCAAGCGTGGGATCGATGTTTCTGGCAATCATCAGCAGAAAGCTCGCCACTTTTTCCGCAGCGGTCTTGCGTCCCAGCGTGACCATCCAATCGCGTGCCTCGTCGAGTTCGTTCAGGGTCTGCTTGAGCAGGCGGTGCTCGAGCTCCGGCGACTCCCTCATCATCCTTTCGACGGACGCCCTTGGAAATGAACACAAGGAGACGGCAGTTGCCGCTTCCGCGTTGATCGCGCTTTCCACCTTGAATGGCCGTCCCAGAAAATCGGGGGCAAACTGAAGCCCGACAATCTGCTGGCGCCCATCCGAAAGGCTTTTCGTCAGCTTCACCACGCCGGAAAGCACGTTGGAATAGCTGTCGACGGTTTCGGCGTCGCCAATCAATTCTACCCCCGGTTCAATGGTGTGCTTTGACGAGGTCTTGGCGAGCCCGACCAATTGATCGGGATCGAGCGCGCCGCAGACGCCACGGTGGCGCGCTTCGCACGATTGACAAAGCACGGGAATGCCGGTGCTGTGAACATCCTGACGCACTGTCACCATGATCGCCCAAAAAATGAAAAACTCGGGCAGGGTATAGCATCAGCCCAAGAAAAAGCCCTTGCGGCAGTTTGTCCGCAGAAAGATGGTATTGACCGAAATCAAGGCTGTCGGCGTCCAAATGGATCAATCTCGCGCCATTCAAAGTGGAGCGGATAGAGACATGCGGCCAGACATAGTTGCCAGACTTGGCGAGAACGTGCCGCGCTATACGAGCTATCCGACAGCGCCGCATTTTAATGCAAGTGTTGATGCCGCCATTTGTCGTGGCTGGCTGCAAGGGCTCGATGAGGGCGACGAAATCTCGCTCTATCTGCACATACCGTACTGCGACAAGCTTTGCTGGTTCTGCGCCTGCCATACCAAGCAGACACGCCACTACGAACCGGTGACTGCATATCTGCGCTCACTGCATGCCGAGATCGCAACCGTCGCCAGTCTTGTCGCAGGCAAAGGCCGCGTGCGTGCCGTCCATTTCGGCGGCGGTTCACCGACGATGCTCAAACCGGCGGATATGGTGGCGCTGGGAACTGTTCTGCGCAACAGCTTCGCCTTTCTTCCTGGTGCCAAGATCAGCGTCGAGATCGAACCCAACGATATGGACGATGCCCGCCTCGATGCGCTCGCCGAGATCG
>NZ_RZQG01001337.1:0-1181 GCF_003998635.1 Mesorhizobium sp. M7D.F.Ca.US.004.03.1.1 | reverse complement strand
AGAATCAGCGCGCGGGCAATGGCGATGCGCTGGCGCTGGCCGCCAGAGAACATGTGCGGATAGCGGTTGTAGTGCTCGTGGCCGAGGCCGACCTTCTTCAGCATCTTCATCGCCAGGTCACGCCGCTCGGCGGCCGACTTGTCGGTGTTGATCAAAAGCGGCTCGCCCAGCACGTCGCCGATCTTCTGGCGCGGATTGAGCGACCCATAGGGATTCTGGCAGACGGTCTGCACCTTGCGGCGCATCTCCTTCGTCAAGGGATTCCTGACGATGTCGACCTTGTTGCCGTCAATGAACAGGTCGCCCGCCGTCGCCGGATCGATCAGCGTGATGATGCGGGCAAGTGTGGACTTGCCGCAGCCGCTTTCGCCGACGATGGCCAGCGTCTTGCCCTTGTCCACCTTGAAGGAGACGCCCTTGACCGCATGCACGGTGCGCGGTCCGGTGAACAGGCCGCCGCCGATGTGATAGTCGCGGACGATGTTCTTGCCTTCGAGAACCGTGGTGCTCATGAGGCGGCTCCAGCAGCCGAAGGGGCCGGCTCGAACATCATGTCGGACACGGTCGGCAGACGATCGCCGACGGCGTTCTCCGGCAGCGCCGACAACAGCGCACGGGTGTAGTTGCTCTTCGGCGATTCAAACAGCGACAGCACGTCGGCCTCTTCCATCTTGCGGCCCTTGTACTGGACGATGACGCGATCGGCGGTCTCGGCCACCACGCCCATATTGTGGGTGATCATGATCAGGCCCATGCCGTATTTGGCCTGCAGCGAAACCAGGAGATCGAGGATCTGCTTCTGGATGGTGACGTCGAGCGCCGTCGTCGGCTCGTCGGCAATCAGCAGTTTCGGATTGCAGGCGATGGCGATGGCGATCATGACGCGCTGGCACTGGCCGCCCGACATCTGGTGCGGAAACGAACTCAAGCGTTCTTCCGGATCGGCGATGCCGACCAGCTTCATCAATTCGATGGCCCGCGCCCGGCGCTGGGCGCGGTCCATGCCCATGTGGAAGCGCAACACCTCCTCGATCTGGAAGCCGACGTTGAAGCACGGGTTGAGGCTAGCGACCGGCTCCTGGAAGATCATCGAGATGTCCTTGCCGACGATCTTGCGGCGTTCGGACGGGCTGAGCTTCAGCAGATCGATGCCGTCAAAGGCCATGCGGTCGGCCTTGACC
>NZ_RZQG01001336.1:0-1182 GCF_003998635.1 Mesorhizobium sp. M7D.F.Ca.US.004.03.1.1 | reverse complement strand
GGCCACCGTTGAGGCAACAATGCGCCGCTGAACCGCCCCAGACTGAGACGCATGAGCCTGCTGTCCGTCGCCGCACCCGTCACACCACATCGAATCCTTCCTCGATCACATCGACAGCGCCAAGCTCCGATCCAATCCCCGTTGCGACTTGACGGCATCCATAAAACGGAAAATTATGGTACCGGTACCAATCATGGTTGACGGAACTGGGTAGTGCGCTCATGGACAGGCTTTACATATTATAATAGCATACCATTATAAGTCGTGGAGGAACGCTCTATCCCCGGTTTGCAAGGGACGTCAGCGAGCGAAATTTCGACCCCTTTTTACGTCGTCGTGTGGTCTGCGCCCCGCACGAGCGATGCCGACAAAAGGCGCCCAAAAATGCATGGGAGGAAAACATGCGGACTTTCCTGAGAGGGGCCGGTGCCTTGCTGGCCGGCATTGTGCTGGCGCTGTCGGCGCTCAAGCCGTCGATTGCTTCAGCGCAGACGGTCGACGAGATCATCTCGCGCGGCAAGCTGGTCGTCGCCATCGACACCACCACGCCGCCATACGGCTTTCTTGACGCCAACCTGAAGCCGACTGGCTTCGACATCGAAGTTGCCAACAAGATGGGCGAAGCGCTCGGCGTGCCGGTCGAATTCGTCACCGTCACCTCGCCCGGCCGCATTCCGGCGCTGCTGACCAAGCAGGTGGATGCCGTGATCTCGATCTTCTCGATCACGCCGGCGCGCGCCATCCAGATCGACTATTCGATCCCTTATGCCGGACAGTCGGCTGTGGTGATCGCTCCGAAGAGCACCGCTATCAAGGGCGTTGCCGACCTCGTCGGCAAGAAGGTCGGGCTGACACGCGGCACCGGCGAGGACGGATTGTTGACCAAAGCTGCCGAAGCCAATCCGGGCATCGAAATCCTGCGCTTCGATGATTATTCGTCGCTGCTGCAAGCCATGGTGTCGGGCCAGATCGACGCCATGGGCGGCGGCGACTATGGCGAGATCTATCTGAAGAAGGCGCAGAACGGCGATGCCTTCGAGCAGAAATACGTGCTCAAGACCTTCTACTTCGGCATCGGCGTCGCCAAGGGCAACGACAATCTGCGCCAATGGGTCAACACCTGGCTGTTCGCCATGAAGACCGACGGCACGCTGGATGCACTGTCGATGAAGTACCGCAACC
>NZ_RZQG01001335.1:0-1185 GCF_003998635.1 Mesorhizobium sp. M7D.F.Ca.US.004.03.1.1 | reverse complement strand
GCCTTAGCCGTTGTGGTGGTCAGGAAGTAATGGTCCTCGGCCAGCCGCGACGTGGTGCCGTCGTCATAGACGATGCCGTCCTCTCGCAGCATCAACCCGTAGCGCGCTTTGCCAACAGCGAGGCTGGAGAAGGTGTTGATGTAGACGCGGTCGAGGAAGGCGCCGGCATCAGGCCCATGCACGTCGATCTTGCCGAGTGTCGAGACATCGCAGAAGCCTACGCCGCCGCGCACCGCCTTGACCTCGCGGGTCACCGAGTCCAGCCAGTCTTTCTCGCCGGTGCGCGGATACCATTGCGCCCGTTTCCACAGGCCGGTGTCGACGAAGATTGCGCCTTGTTCCACGGCCCAGTGGTGCGACGGCGTCAGCCGCGTCGCATGGAAAGTCTCGTCGCGATGGTGGCCGGCGAAGGCGCCGATGGCGACTGGCACGTAAGGAGGCCGGTAGATCGTCGTGCCGGTCTCGGGAATGGACCGGCCGCTCACCGCGGCCATGATGGCGAGGCCGGCGACATTCGAGGTCTTGCCCTGGTCGGTCGCCATGCCGAGCGTCGTGTAGCGCTTCAGGTGCTCGACCGATTCAAAGCCCTCGCGCTGCGCCAGCTCGATGTCGGATGCCGTCACGTCATGCTGGTAGTCGACGAAAGCTTTGCCCTTGCCGGCAACATGCCAGAGCGGCGTCAGCGAAAAGGCCTCGTCATCGGCCACAGGCGCGTTACCGACTGTGCCGCTATGTCCCGTGTCACGCGCCGCTGCCCCGCCGGCGGCAAATCCCTGGCTCAGGCAGCCGCCGAGGCCGAAATCGCCATTGGCGGCGCCTGCGGCAACCATGCCTGGAGGCGCGCCATCGGGCACGAAGGCGGAGATGTCGCCGCGCCATTTTGGTCGGCCACGATGATACGAAGTCAGCCCGACCGCCGGGTTCCAGCCGCCGGAAACGGCGAGCCCGTCGGCTTCGACTTCGGCGCGCGCGCCGCCGGTGAGCGACACCGCGATTTTTCTGACACCGTCCTTGCCGCCATCGACACCGCTGACGGAACCGTGCAGCACCGGAAAGCCGCCCTTGGAGGCCAGCGAACGATGCGCCGGCGATACGTCAGGCCGCGCGTCGATGACCGCGGCAATCTGCAGTCCGGCACTGAGCGCCGTCTCGACCGTGCGCCAGCCATCCTCATTGTTGGTGAAC
>NZ_RZQG01001334.1:0-1193 GCF_003998635.1 Mesorhizobium sp. M7D.F.Ca.US.004.03.1.1 | reverse complement strand
CTTCTACGTCATGATCATTGCCATGGTGGTGTGCACCGCCCTGGTACCGTTCGGCCTGACGAATGCCGTCACCTACGCGCTGTCGGTCGCGGCCATCGTCATCACCGGTGTCGTGCTGATCCAGGGCTACCGCGACACCGCCGCGATCCATGCCAAGCTCGACGAGATCATCGTCGCCCTCAACGACACCAGAAACGACGTCGTCGGGCTGGAGCATGCCGACCCGAAAGACATCAGGGCGAAGCTCGGCAAACTCGAGGAAGAGGCAGCGCGAACCGCGCCCGAGGCCCAGAGCAATTCACCGTTTCACGGAAACGGCGAACCGCTCTAACTCTTTGTTTCGACGCAATTCCCAAGGGAAAGCGCTATGCGCTTTTCCCGGGAAAACCGGTTTACACTTTTCCTGGAATTGCTCTAGCCGGCCTTCGGATCATTGGCACCCAATGATCCCGGCATCGTCGGCATTCATTGGCAGCAGCCACAGGCGGAGCCGCTAACCAGCCGCAAAGTTCCGGGCGAACTGCTCTTCCTCGAACAGGCGCGGTATGGTTTCGCCGTTCTCGACGATCCGAACGGCCCATTGGCCATCGATAGGCTGGATGGAAACGCCTGTTGGCCGAGGCGCATCGTCGGCGTTCATGGCTGCTTTTTCGATCTGCGGGCAACCGCTTCCATAAAGGAGCGTGCGGCAGCGTCACAAGCCGTTCTGGACGGTCCGTTTGCGAACAGCACGACCTCCGCGGCCTTCTCCGACATGCCATGTTTCCTGGCAAAGACCGCCGTGTCGTAAGGCTCGTTTTCAGTCCCCGGTGTCGAGGACGTGACCCTGACCTTGGTCATTGCCGCGGCCGCCTGAAACTGTCGAGCAATTCGGCTTCATTGCTGTAGCCATTCTCGAAAAGCGAGAACACCGTGGCTGCGAGCCGCTGCACGTCCGGCTCGCTCGACTTCGGGTCAAGTTTGCGTTCGGAGCAGACCCGATCAAAGACGCGTTGGCACAGTTGCAAATCGGAAGGATGGAAGCCGGGATTGCGCTTGTTAAGGCTCGACATGAGAAGCCCCTTTCGGAGCAGCGACCCATTTGCCTGACGCTGTCGATCAAAAATGAAATCGCGCGCAGCGAGAGTCAATATCAGCGTCATCACCGTAAAAACCGTACAATTCTCCCACTGAAATTCGGCATGCTTTCAAGC
>NZ_RZQG01001333.1:0-1194 GCF_003998635.1 Mesorhizobium sp. M7D.F.Ca.US.004.03.1.1 | reverse complement strand
GGATGACGCCGGCGACATCGCCGTCGCCGATCAGCCGGATCGCGGCACCCGTGGCGCGCACCGCATCGATCAGCTTGGCATGACGTGGCCGGTCGAGGATACAGGTGGTGATATCCGATATAGTGACACCCTTGGCCCTCGCGAGACTGGCGATGTTTTCGGCCGGCGAGGCATCGATGTCGATGACGCCGTCTGCATAGCCAGGGCCGATGGCGATCTTGTCCATGTAGACATCGGGTGCGAACAGCAGGCTGCCCTTCTCGGCGATCGCGATGACGGCGAGCGCATTGGGCAGGTTCTTGGCGCAGATCGTCGTGCCTTCGAGCGGATCGAGTGCGATATCGACGGCCGGACCTTTGCCCGAGCCGACTTCCTCGCCGATATAGAGCATCGGCGCTTCGTCCCTCTCGCCCTCGCCGATCACCACCGTGCCCTTGATGGCAAGGCGGTTGAGCTCCTGGCGCATGGCATCCACGGCGACCTGGTCGGCCGCCTTTTCGTCGCCGCGCCCACGCAGCCTGGCGGCCGCGACGGCGGCCCGTTCGGTGACGCGCACCAGTTCCATGGTGAGTATCCGGTCAAGACCGGCGACGATGTTCTGGGCCACATTCATCTGGTGATTTTCCTCGTTGGCAATGCGGCCTCCCGCCGGAGGCGGGCCTGTTTTGTCAGGCGAGCATGACAACGGCAAGACCCATCCAAAACTTTATCGAATAGCCAGCAATATCAATCGATTAAACGCATTTTGAAACGACGCCGGCCCGGTCGCAAAGAACCGGGCCGGCATGAAAAATTGAACATCGGCGCCCTTCGCGGCCTAGAAAACCGCAAGGTATTTGAGCAGCGAAATGATGCCAATGATGATCACGATGATCTGGGCGATCTGCCTCATGCGGGCATCGAGCGGCAGACGCTGAACCAGATAGAGAACGAGGATGATGACGAGGAATGTGATCAGGATGCTGATCAACGCGGATGAAGCCATGGTGCCCTCCTTAAAGATGATGTGCTGAAACAGGGAAATGAGCCGGAGAAACCGGCCCTATCGCGCCGCGATCAATACCAGCGGCGCGACGTGTCGTTCATCGACTGGCCAATGGCGAAGCCGGCCAGAAAGCCGAGCAGGCCGATCACGCCGACCACGGCTGTCGTCGTACCGGGATTTTCGCGTGCAACTTCCGAAACAGCATGGGC
>NZ_RZQG01001332.1:0-1196 GCF_003998635.1 Mesorhizobium sp. M7D.F.Ca.US.004.03.1.1 | reverse complement strand
CCAGTGTCTCCTGCTCTCGCCCGGCGGCCGGGAAGGGGATGGTGTCGACCTCGAACAGCAAAGGCTCATAGGCGGCGTTGAACACACCGCGGGCGCCGACGCTCATCGTGCCGATCGTGTCGCCATGATAGCTGTGCTCCATGACGACGATGCGCGAGCGCGGGGCGCCGATGTTGCGGAAATAACCGAGCGCCATCTTCAGCGCGACTTCGACGCAGGTCGAGCCGCTGTCGGAATAGAACACCCAATCGAGTCCGGCGGGAGCGAGGCCGACAAGCGCCTTGGCCAGGCGCTCTGCCGGCTTGTGCGTGAAGCCCGAAAAGATGATCTGGTCGAGGCTCGACGCGGTTGTCTCGATAGCCTTCATGATGCGCGGATGGCGGTGGCCGTGCGTGACGACCCACCAGGAGGAGATGGCGTCCAGGATGCGCGCGCCGTCGGCCTTGTGGAGATAGGCGCCTTCGGTCATGACGATTTCAGGGATCGCCGGCTCGAGCGCGTGCTGGGTGAACGGATGCCAGACTCGAGACTGCGACATCATTAGCCTCCGGCAATCGAGGCGAGGTCGAAGCCGGCAACCATCGCGTCCCTCAGCGTTTCTCTCGTCAGCGGATCGAGCAACGGCAGCCTGCCGAGCTGTGGCACGCCGCTGAATTCCACGATTGTCCTTTGCGTATCGGCCACCTCGTCGCCAATGAAGGCGAGGCCAATGAGCGGAATTGAGCGGGCCCGCAGGGCCTCGATCGACAGCAGCGTGTGGTTGATCGTGCCGAGCGCGGTGCGAGCGCACAGGATGACCGGCAGGTGCCATTGCGCGAATATGTCGATGAACCTTGTCTGCCGGTTGAGCGGCACCATCAGGCCACCGGCGCCTTCGATGACGAGCGGACCCGGCAAGACTGGAAGCGAGAGCCTTGCCACGTCTATCGCAACGCCATCGAGTTCGGCAGAACGATGCGGCGACAGCGGCTCCTTCAAGCGGTAGACTTCCGGCAGCACGCGCCCCGGCGGCAGGCCGGCAAGCCGCGCAACGACCTCGCTATCGGTCTCGTCGTCGAGGCCCGATTGCACCGGCTTCCAGTAGAAACCGTCGAGCAGGCCGGCTAGCCCGGCCGAAAACACCGTCTTGCCAATGCCGGTGTCGGTTCCGGTGATGACGATGCGTTTGGTCATGTCGCCTCCGGTCACGTTTGGGC
>NZ_RZQG01001331.1:0-1201 GCF_003998635.1 Mesorhizobium sp. M7D.F.Ca.US.004.03.1.1 | reverse complement strand
TCCCTTGATCAACAATGACCTGGCCGCGACGAATTACAGTCTGGGGCCAACCCTTCAGTTCACGACCCGCATAGGGTGTGTAACCCGTGTTGTCGTGCACACCTTCGTCGGTCAGAGTCACGCGCTTGTCGGCATCCCAAAGGACTATATCGGCATCCGCGCCGACCGCAATCGACCCTTTTCGCGGATGAAGATTGAAGAGTTTCGCCGGCGCCGTGGAGGTCAACTCAACAAATTTCTCGAGGCCCAGCTTGCCTTTTGAGACCATGGCGTCAAAAAGCAATGGAAGCCGTACTTCTATTCCGGGCATCCCATTGGCGATCTCCTTGAAGTTTGATTTGTCGCCGTTTCGCAATTTCCCGCTAGTGTCGAATCGATAGGGTGCGTGATCTGACGAAACAAGCTGCAGATCCCCACGGTCGAGGGCATTCCACAGCTCCTCTTGATCATCAGCTGACCGCTGTGGCGGCGAGCACATCCACTTGGCCGCCTCCAGTCCCGGCTTTTGCAAGTCGCCTGCGGTCATGAAGAGGTATTGCGGACATGTCTCGCCAAAGACCTTAAGGTTCTCTCCGCGAGCACGGCGAATGATCGCGGCCCCTTCCCTCGTTGATACGTGCAGAATGATGATCGGTTGATCGACGAGCGCACTGAGTTTGACTAGTCGGTCAATCGCGTCGGCTTCGGCAAGGCGAGGATGGCTTAGCGGATGATAGACCGGCTGCGAAAAACCAGCCGCGAGAAGTCGTTTCGACAACCACGAAATCATGCCGCCATTTTCCGCGTGAAAACACACAGAAGCTCCGGTTTCCTTGGCGACCAGCAGGACATCTAGGATAGCTTCGTCTGAAACTCTGAGTAGGTCATATGTCATGAATAGCTTTATGGACGAGTGTCCTTGATGAATGAGCTTAGGAAGATCGACGGATAAGGCTTCTTCCGTTGGATCGGCCAAGATCATATGAAAGCAATAATCGACCACCGCCCCTTTGCTAGCAAGCAGTGAATAATCCTCAACCACTTTCGACAGGTTCATGCCAACGTGTTGGGCAGCAAAAGCTATGACCGTCGTGGTACCGCCAAAGGCAGCTGCAATTGTTCCGCTCTCCCAAGTATCAGCATTAAGAATTCCATTAGCTGAAACTTGTTCGATATGGACGTGTGGGTCTACGACCCCTGGAAGGACAAGCAAGTCGGACGC
>NZ_RZQG01001330.1:0-1201 GCF_003998635.1 Mesorhizobium sp. M7D.F.Ca.US.004.03.1.1 | reverse complement strand
GGTCTGGGCGGCGCACAGCCATGCCGCCAATGCGACAATGATCGATTCCGACGATGTGCTGCCGCTCAAGCCGGCTTGGCCGGGCGCCGGCTTCGACCTCGCGGGCGCGCAGCGGCCAAGCCTGGGCACCGACGAAAAGCCCATTCGAAACAAGCCGCTGCCTGGCATCGTTGTCATCGAGATTCATCATTTGCAGCCCGGCACGGAGGTTGATTTCGCCAATCGCTTCGAGGCTGAGACGGCGTGCCTGACGACGGCAGACGCACGTCTGCTCGCTGCTTTCGTTACGGAGCACGCCGAAAACAGTTTTCCGCGCCTGCCGGTACGGGCTGATGGAAACGTCTTCCTGTCCGTCACCGGCTTCGACAGCGCAGAGGCGCATGCCCACCACCAGGCCGCCCTCGCCGCCTCACCGGTATGGCAGGCGTTTTGGCAGGCCGCGCGGCTCGGCCTGACCAAACCAACGGAGACTTTGCGGCTGTCGCCCACATCGCAATCGTTGGTCGGGCGTTAGACTTCAAATGCCTTGAGGATGGCCTTTGCGACAAGGGCCGGATCTTCCCAATGCGGGTTGTGGCCACAGTTCTCGGCGCGGACAAAGATGGCTCCGGGAAGAGCGGATTGCAACGCTTGCTGGTGCGCCTCGCCGAACAGCGGGTCGCACGCGCCGGCGATGATCAGCGTCCGGGCCTGCACGGCTCGCGCCGCGTCGGTCAGATCGGCGCGGCGGATTTCCTCGAGAATCGCGCGCCAGCGCGGCGCCGGCATCGCCGAGGCGTCTTTCGCCAGGCCGGCGAGAAAGGCTGGGGGCACGCCGGGTCGGCAGGCATGCCACCAGGCGTAGAACGGATCGGCCGGCGAGATCGGGTCGCGCAGCGCCTGAACGCCCGCAACCAGCGGATGATCCGGCGCGAAATCGGGCTTCAACGTGCCGGCCAGGACCACCAGCCCGCCGATCAGCTCCCTGTGTCGCCCAGCCAATGCGATAGCCACCATGGCGCCCAGAGAATGGCCGACGACGACCGGCTGGTCGAGCCGCAAGCGCAGGATCAGCCCGGCAATATCGTCGGCGAAATCGGCGATGCCGCAGTTCTTGCCCGTTTGCGAGGCGCCGTGGCCGCGCAGATCCGGCATGATCAGCCGACGGCCGGCCAGATATGGCGCCAGAAGCGAAAAACTGCGGCTGGTATCGGTGAAGCCG
>NZ_RZQG01000132.1:0-10003 GCF_003998635.1 Mesorhizobium sp. M7D.F.Ca.US.004.03.1.1 | reverse complement strand
CTTCAAGACGCTGGCGGCGGCGCTCATCCTGCATCGTGTCGATGGCGGCATCGAGCAGCTCGAGCGCAGCATCAAGATCCCGCACAACGCCATCATTGCCAATTCGCCGACGACCAAGAAGTTTGCCGGCGGCGAGATGACGGTGGCGCAGCTTTGCGAGGCCGCCGTGACGGTCAGCGACAATGGCGCGGCCAATCTGCTGCTGGAGTCCTTTGGCGGACCGCCGCAGCTGACGGCCTATCTGCGTTCGATCGGCGACAGTGTGAGCAGACTGGACAGGATCGAGCCGGAGCTGAACGAGTCGCTGCCAGGCGACGAGCGTGATACGACCTCGCCGCTGGCCATGGTTGAGGACTACGAGCGTCTCGCGCTCGGCAACAGCCTGTCGGACAAGAGCCGGGCGCAGCTTGTCGAATGGCTGGTGGCCAACAAGACCGGCGATGAGCGCATCCGGGCCGGGCTGCCGAAGGGCTGGAGGTGCGGCGACAAGACCGGCACCGGTGACCGTGGCAGTACCAATGACGCGGCGGTCATCTGGCCGGCTTCCGGCAATCCTATCTTGATGTCGGTTTACCTGACGGGCACGAAACAGAGCCTGACCAAGCGCAACGCTGTGATTGCTTCCGTCTCGCGCACGTTGGTCGAAGCGATCGAGGCATAAGCTCATATCGAGCAGCGCGCCTTGCCGCGCTGCTCCTCTCATACGTGCTTGCGGCCGCCGGTCTCGCGGAACCAGCTGTCGGGGTAGGGATACCACCAGTCCTGGATCGCCGGCTTGTGGTCGATGATCACCATCTTCGAGCGGCGGAACGCATCCAGCCCCTGGCGGCCGAGCTCGCGGCCGAGGCCGGAGGCCTTCCAGCCGCCAAAGGGCAGGGCGTCATTGTCGATCAGCGGATTGTTGACCCAGACCATGCCGGCCTCGAGTCGCTCGGCTGCCTCGTGGGCTTCGGCGAGATCGGTGGTGAAGACGGAAGCACCGAGCCCGAACGGGCTGTCATTGGCAAGCCGGATCGCCTCGTCGAAATCTTTCACCCGGCAGATGGCGGCGACCGGCCCAAAGCATTCTTCGCGCACGATGGCCATATCCGGGGTGACGCCGGTGAGGATGGTTGGCTCGTAGAACCAGCCGACATTGTGCGCCGGCGGAATGCGCCCGCCGGTCACCGCCTTGGCGCCGTGCGCGATGGCGTCGTCAACCAGGCGCATGACTTTTGCCCGTGCCGCTTCGCTGACCAGCGGGCCGATCTCGGTCTTGTCCATGCCGTTGCCGATGCGCAGCGCCCGTGTCCTTTCGGCGAACAGCTCGACGAAGCGGTCATGCACGGCATCGACGACGAAGAAGCGCTCGGCCGAAGTGCAGACCTGGCCGGTGAGGTGGAAGGCGGCGGTGACACTGCCGGCCGCCGCCACCTCGAGCGGGGCGTGTTCGCTGACGATCAGCGGATCGCTGCCGCCGGCCTCGATGACGCACGGTTTCATGCGCTCGGCGCAGGCCACCGCCACCGCCTTGCCGGCGGCGACCGAGCCGGTGAAGGCGACGGCATGGGTGCGATCGGAGGCGATCAGGGCCTGCGCGGTGGCCGCTCCACCGGGCAGGCAGGAGACCAGGCCTGCCGGCAGCGAGCGGAACACGGTCATGTAGTCTGATGTCGACAGCGTTGTCGCCTCGGCCGGCTTGATGATGCAGGCGTTGCCGGCGGCAAGCGAGGCGGCGACCGTCCAGCACATCAGTAGGATCGGGAAGTTGTAGGGCATGATGTGGACCGATACGCCATAGGGTTCGTAGCGCGCATACTGGAACGAACCGGCCTGCGTCGTGCCGGCGATCTTGCCGGCATCGTCGCGCGCCATCTCGGCATAGTAGCGGAAGATCGGTGCGCAATTGGCGATCTCGCCGATCGCTTCGGGATAGGGCTTTCCCATCTCGCGCACCATCAGCTCGGCGCAGCGGGTGAAATCGGCCGCTTCGATGGCGTTGGCGACGGCATGCAGGTGCTTGGCACGGCTCTTGGCGTCGAGCTTTTTCCAAGCGGCCTGCGCCTTGGTCGCTGCGGTGAGCACGGCGTCGATCTCGCCGTCGGTAGCGGCCGATATGGTGCCGACGGTTTCCAGCGTCGCCGGATCGATCACCGGCTTGTTCGTGCCAGCCATCGGCCGGTAATCGGGGTTGACGAAGAAAGCCGGACGGTCAGCTGAGAAATCCATGGGTATCCTCTCAGATCCGCTCAGCGGATCATGTAGACCTTTCTGATCGTCTCATGGACGGTGCAGACGCCTTTCCAGTCCTGCGGAAAGAAGGCTGCCGTATCCGGCTCGATCTCGATCACTTCGCCGGATTCATGCACATAGGTGCAGCGTCCCTCGAGGAAGTGACAGAACTCGTCGCGGGTGACGTGGCAGTGCCATTTGCCTGGCGTGCACACCCACAGGCCACATTCGGAACGGCCCCCCGGCCCCTTGTGCAGCAGCTTGCCCGAGGTGTGGGACTTACCCTCGATCATGGTCGGGATGACGCCCCAGTCGACGAGGTCTGACATGGCGAGCGGGGATCTCATGATGGGTGTGGTCATATCGATTTCCTTGAAATGAGAGCTCACCGGCACATGAAGGCCTTGGTCAGCGTTTGCGTGATGATGGAGATGCCGCTCCAGCCGGCGGGAAAGAACACGAGTGTGCCGGCCTCGACCGGGATCTGCTCGCCGTCGTCATGGATATAGCTGCCGCGTCCCGACAGGAAGTGGCAGAACTCGTCGGCGCCAAAGATGACCTTGCGCGTGCCCGGCGTGCACGACCACAGGCCGCATTCGCTCGATCCGTCCGGGTTCTGGGACAGGATCCTGCCCGAGGCGCGCGGCGAACCGGCGAGCGTGTTGCTGCCCGCGCCCCAGTCCTCCAGTTTCACTCTCGAGGCCTTCGGCCAGTGTGGTGTCGGCATGTCTTGCTCCGATTCTTGCTTAAGCATGATCTTGTCCGAAAAACCGGCTCCCACTTTTCGGGATCATGCTCTCAGGCCAGCATGTAGAGGTTGCGCATAGTCTCATGCACGGTGCATTCGCCCGTCCAGCCGGCGGGGAACATGACCACGGTCCCGGCGGAGACTTCTATCACCTCACCGACATCCGACCGGTAGGTCGCGCGGCCGGCGACGAAATGGCACAATTCATCGCGCGGGATGCTGAGCCGCCAGCGGCCCGGCGTGCAGACCCAGATACCGGATTCCGGCTGGTTGTTCGGGCCCTTGTGCACGAGTTTGCCGGTCGAGTGCGAAGCGCCTTCCAGCGCGTCGGGTTGAACGCCCCAGTCGACGAGATCGGTGCGGGTCGAGGCCTGGTGGAGGTGTGGTGCGGAGGAGGTCACAGCAACTTCTCCAACAACCCAGCCGCCTTTTCCGGACCGTTCTGCGAATGCATCCGTGCCGAGGTCTTCGCCAGCTTCGCCTTCATCGCCGGGTCGCTCAGGCAGGCTTCGATCCTGGCGATCAGCTCGGCATCGGTCCAGTCGTAGCGCGGCATGCCGAAGCCGTGGCCGGTTTCCTCGACGCGGGTGGCATTGTCGTGGCCGTCCCAGACATAGGGCATGATGATCGCGGGCTTGCCGAAATAGAGGCACTCGGTGAACGAGTTGTTGCCGCCATGGTGGATCACCGCGTCGACCTGCGGGATCACCGAGGGCTGCGGGAACCAGCCCTCCACGATGACGTTGCCAGGGACGTCGGTGTACTGGTCCTTGTAGCCGCCGACATTGACCAGCGCCCGGTAGCGAGTCTTGCCCAGCGTCGCGATAATGCGCTTCAACAGCTCGACATCGCCGGCACCCAGGCTGCCGAAAGAGACATAGAGCAGCGGCCCGTCATTGTTTTTCGCGAAGGTCGGTACCGTGTACGGCTTCTCCTGCCGCACGCAGCCTTCCAGATACTGAAACTTGGCCGGGTCGAGCGGATGGCGGCGCTTGAACTTCGCCGCTTCGGGGTAGAGCAGCAGGTTGAGATAGGGCGAGGCCTCGAAGAACTGGCCGATCGGATAGGGCGCCTCGTTGTTGGCGGTGAGGAAGGTGTTGAAGTCGTCATGGATCGGCTTGATGACGGCGTTGAAATGGTCGCGGTAGCGCTGGTGCCCGACATGGTCGTTCTCGCCGCAGCCCGACAGATGCGGCGGGATGTTCTCATCCTCAATCTCGTTTTCCGAGCAGGAGATGACGCGTACCCACGGCTTGCCGTACTGCTTTATCGCCGGGAACAGGATGACGTTGTCGACGCAGATCACGTCAGGCTTGATGGCCGAGAGAACGCCCGGCAGATCCTTCTGCGCCCATTTGGCACTGTCGACGATCGCCGTCCAGCAATCCTTGACGTAATTGTCGACCTGGTCGTAGGGCGATTTGCGGAAGTTGGGGATGTGGCCGTTGATGAAATCCTCCCAGAATTTCGCCATCTGTTCGGGCGGCATCGGCTCGGACAGGTTCACCGGATGCGCCTCGAAGCCGTAGCCCTTATAGACATCGACGAAGCCGGGGTCGGACAGGAACACCGCTCTGTGGCCGCGAGCCTCGACCGCCTGGGCGATGCCAACGGAATTGAGCGCCGGGCCGTAGGCGGCTTCTGGAAAAAACGCGATCGTCTTCTGCGCCATCAAGCTTCTCCTGTCATTCTGCGAAAATTCTGACATCGGCGGCGTCCCAGCCGAGTTCGACGTGGTCGCCCGACGAAACCGGCCTGCGGTCGGCGGCATCAGCGGTGACGCGCACCAGGAACGGTTTTGGCGACAGGGGCGTGCGGACATGCAGCTGCAGGTCAAGCCCCTGATAGGCCAGCGCCTCGACCGTGCCGGTGGTGCGGTTGGCGGTTTCCGCCGATGGGAACAACCGGATGCGCTCGGGCCGTACCGACGCGACAGCGGACGCCCCGGGCGAAAGCGTTCCGGGAACCTTGCCGGATATCTGCACGCCGTTCGCGGCTGCAACCCCATCGGGGGCGGCTTTGCCCGGCACAAAATTCATCACGCCAATGAAGTCGGCGACGAAACGGTCGGCCGGATGCTCATAGATCGCGTGCGGCGTGTCGCATTGCAGCAGCTTGCCGTCCTTCAGCACCGCCATGCGGTCGGCCATGACGAGCGATTCTTCCTGGTCATGGGTGACGATGACGAAGGTGATGCCGACCTCGTGCTGCAGGCGCTTCAGCTCCAGCTGCATGGCGCCGCGCAGTTTCTTGTCGAGCGCGCCGAGCGGCTCGTCGAGCAGCAGCAGCCGTGGCCGCTTGACCAGCGCGCGGGCGAGCGCGACGCGCTGCTTCTGGCCGCCTGACAATTGCCCCGGCTTGCGGTCGGCGAAGGGGACGAGCTCTGTCGTCGCCAGGATGGCGTCAACGCGGGAGCGGATTTCTGACGCCGGCAAACGTTCCATCTCAAGGCCGTAGGAGACATTGGCGCGGACGCTCATATGCGGGAACAGCGCGTAGGACTGGAACATCAGATTGACCGGCCGCTTGTTGGGCGGGGTTTTCGCGATGTCGCTTCCGTCGAGCAGGATGCGCCCGTCATTGGGCGTCTCGAACCCGGCAAGCATGCGCAGCAGCGTGGTCTTGCCGCAGCCAGACGGTCCGAGCAGCGCGAAGAACTCGTTCTCCCTTATGTCGAGCGAGATGCCGTCGACAGCCGTCACCCGGCCGAAATTCTTCGACACCTTGTCGATGGCCAGCAGCGTGCGCGGTTCGCTCATTGGCCTATGATCCCACGGTTGAGCCGCTGCGACAGGGTCAGCGCGGTGATCGAGACCGCCATGACGATGGTCGCCAGCGCATTGATCTCCGGCGTGATGCCGAAGCGGATCATCGCGTAGATCTGCATCGGCAGCGTCGTCGAGGCGCGCCCGGCGCCAGCGGTGAAGAAGGCGATGATGAACTCGTCGACCGAGAGCGTGAAGGCAAGCAGCGCACCGGCGATGACCGCCGGCGCGATGACCGGCAATGTCACCCGCCGGAAGGTGGTGAGCGCGGAGGCGCCGAGATCGGCGGAGGCCTCGACGATAGACCAGTCGAAGCTCTTCAGCCTTGCGCGCACCACCGAGCAGACGAAGGCGAGGTTGAAGACGACATGGGCGAGGATGATGGTGTGCAGACCCATGGTCAGGTTGTGCATGGAGAAGAACGAGAGCAGCGCGATCGCCAGCACGATGTCGGGAATGATCATCGGCGCGAAGATCAGCGCTTCGAGGCCCTTGCCGTATTGCCGGCGCATCTCGATGCCGATCGCCAGCAGCGTGCCGAGCAGCGTGGCGATCGCGGTCGAGACCAGCGCCACGATCAGCGTGTTGAGCGCGGCCGAGAGGATGGCGGAATTGCCGGCCAGCGAGGCATACCATTTCAGCGAAAAGCCCGACCAGGCCGTCGGCAGCCCGCCTTCGTTGAAGGACAGCGCCACCAGCACGGCGATTGGGATGTAGAGGAAGGCGAAGACGAGGCTCAGCACGATCCAAAGCGCTCGCCGCGTCGCGGGGGATCGCTCAGCCATCTGTGTCTCCACCGGCTTGCGCGGCGTGCCCCGAGGCGCGATTGGCGGCGAGCGCCTGCGCCATCAGCACCACAAGCATGATGGCGATCAGCGCCATCGCCAGGGCCGCGCCGAACGGCCAGTCATTGGCGGTGAGGAACTGGTCGTAGACGAGATTGCCGATCATCTGGAAACGGCCGCCGCCGAGCAGCGTCGGGGTGACGAAATTGCCGATCGACAGCACGAAGACAAACACCGCGCCGGCGGCGATGCCGGGCACGGTCAGCGGCAGGATGACACGGCGGAATGTGGTGGCGGCTGAAGCGCCGAGGTCACGCGAGGCCTCGGCCAGTTCCGGGTTGAGGCGCGACAGCGGCGCGTAGCAGGCGAGGATGACGAAGGGCAAATAGTTGTAGACCAGGCCTGCGATGACCGCACCCTCGGTGTAGAGCATCGACGGCGGCTCGCCGGTGTAGCCGAACCAGCGCAGGAGTTGCGTGATCAGGCCTTCGCGGTTGAGCAGCACGATCCAGGCATAGGTGCGGATCAGGTAATTGGACCAGAACGGCAGCACGGCAAAGAACAGGAACACCGGCTGCCACCGGCGCGGGGCCGCTGCGATGGCGTAGGCGGCGGCATAGCCAATCACCACCGCGATCAGCGTGGCCGTGCCGGCGATACGCGCCGAATTGAGGAAAATGCCGGCATAGAGCGGGTCGACGACCAGCCCGAAATTCTCGAGCGTGAAGGTGTAGTCGATACCGCCATAGATGCCGCGCCGAAAGAAGGCGAGCGCCAGCACCAGCGCGCACGGCACCACCATCAAGGCCGCGAGCCAAGCCAGGGCCGGGGCCATCAGGAGGGAGGAGCGAAGTCGGGTCTGGGACAATTCTGGGCTACCGCTCAGGGTCGGCGGCAGAAGCGCCGCCGGCCGTGATGTCTGGTTTTGACGCCGCCTACTGCGCCGCCTTGATCTCGCTGACGATCTTCGAATAGTCGCGCTGGGCATCGCCGACGTCACGCAACTGCTCGAACTTGACGAGATCTGCCACCGGCATCGCCATATTGGGGAATTTTGCCAGGAAATCGGCCGGCAGGCTTTCCATCGCCGGCTTGTTCGGCACCTTGTAGTCGATGTTCTGCGCCGCCCAGGCATGGTTCTTGGCGTCGAGCATGAAGTTGATGAACTGGAAGGCGGCGTCCTTGTTGGCGGAGGCCTTCATCACCACCATCGTGTCGACCCAGAGGTCCGAACCTTCCTTGGGGATCACGTATTTGATCTCGGGCTTCTCGGCGATGCCGTAATTGCACCAGCCGTCCCATGCCTGCACCATCAGCGCCTCGCCGGACACCAGCTTGGAATAGAAGGTGGTGTCGTCATAGGCGAGCAGGGTTTTCTTGGCCGAGATCAGCAGATCCTTGACTTCGGCCATCTTGGCCGGGTCGGTTTCGTTGACCGAATAGCCCTTGTCGAGCTGCCCGGCGGCCAGCAGCCAGCGGTCGGTCGCCAGCATGGTGGTCTTGCCCTTCAATTCGTCGGAAGGGGCGAGCAGGTCGCTCCAGCTGGTCGGCGCTGTCTTCACCAGATCCGAGCGGTAGCAGAGGCCGGTGGTTCCCCAGGTGTAGGGGACCGAGAATGCATTGCCGACATCGTGCGGCAGCTTGGTTGCCTCGGGATAGAGATTGGTGAGGTTCGGGATCTTGGCGTGGTCGATCGGCTCGGTCAGGCCGAGCTTGTTCAGCACCTCGGCGAAGGGCGAGGAGACGAAGACCACGTCATAGCCCTTGCCGCCGGCGGCGATCAGCTTGCCCATGATTTCTTCGTTGGTGGCGTGCACGACCACTTCACCCGAAACGCCGGTTGCGGTCTTGAAGGCGGCCATGGCGTCGGGCGCCATGTAGCCGTCCCAGTTGGAAATGACGAGGTCGGCAGCCAGCGCCGGCGCGGACAGCGCCAAGGCCAGGCCAAGTGCGATCGAAGATGTTTTCAGCGCACGGCGTCGCAGGCTGGTAGCGATCATGACAGACTCCCATTTCGGTTGATCGTCGAATTTCATTCGCCGGACCAACGCTTGCGACCCGTGCCGCTACCTCGATCCTGTTCCCTCGGTCTTTTTCTCGCCGATTGTCCTGACAGTACTATTGCAGAAAAAAGTACGTCAATCCATAATTTGTCAAGCGACCGAGGAATCTGGCCGATTGCGTCCGCGCTGGCGATCGGTCAAATCAATGCGGTCATGTCGCTTTCCACGAGACCAGTCATGCAAGCCGTAGCCCGACGACCTCGCACCAACCATCTCGATCTGGCGCAGCGCATCCTGGATGTGGCGCGGCAGCGCGGTTTTGAGCCCGGCGCACGCTTGCCGGAGCAGCAGATCGCCTCGCTGTGCAATGTCTCGCGCACGCCGGTGCGGGCGGCTCTTGGCCTACTCGCGGAACGGGGTGTCGTTCGCTGGGAGGCGGATTCCGGGTATCATCTGGCGATCGACCTCACCGCGCAGGCTTCAGTCGCCACGGAACTGCCCGCCGCCGAGGAGGACGAGCTGGCCGAGGCGATCCTGCGCGACCGGTCGGCGCGGCGGCTGGACCAGACTGTGACCGTCGCGGGGCTGATGCGGCGGTACAGTGCCGAGCGCAAGACGGTACTAAAAGCGCTCAACAAACTGACAGAAGAGAATCTTCTGGACCGTGCGCCTGGCCAATCCTGGCTGTTTCGGCGCACGCCCGACGATCCGGAGGCGCAAGGCGACAGCTATGAGTTCCGCTTGCTGCTGGAGCCCGCGGCCATCCTGACGCCGGGCTTCCGGCTGGACGGGGCGCGTGCGGCGACGTTGCGCCAGGGCATGGAAGCGCTGGTGGCGCTGCCGGACGCCGCATTCGACACACGTGAGTTCCAGCGGCTGGACATCGATTTTCATGGCATGCTCGCCGAGGGCTGCGCCAACCGCTTCGTTGCCGACGCGCTGGCCGATCACCTCAGGCTGCGCCGATTGCCCGGCATTTATGCCGGCGTCAACGTCTTCCGGTTGCGGCAATCGCTGCGCGAACACCTTGTTATACTCGACCATCTTGAAAGCCTGCAGTATGAGGTGGCGGCCGATCTGCTTCGCATCCACCTGCGGCTCTCCCGAAACCAGCGACCGCAAGCGGCCAGTCGCGGGGCTCCCGCCCTGTTCGGCATGATCAGCCGGCCGGATTGACGAGGATTAATTGACGCGTAAAGCCAGCCCGACCATCGCGCTGTTCCCCGAAGCCAGTTTCGGCGCGGCGTTGAATTGCGTTGGGATCGCGCAGGCGCTGCGTGCGAGAGGCGCCCGGCCGGTCTTCATCTGCCATGCCGGCTTCTCCGGCGTCTTTGCCGACTATGGTTTCCAGGAATACCAGCTGCCGACCGACGAGCCGCTGAGCGACAGCGAACGCCAGAGCTACTGGCAGGCCTTCGTGCGCAGGCACCTGCCGCATTTCAGGCTTAGCCCGATCGACCAGCTCGAAACCTATGTCGCGCCGACCTGGCA
>NZ_RZQG01001329.1:0-1206 GCF_003998635.1 Mesorhizobium sp. M7D.F.Ca.US.004.03.1.1 | reverse complement strand
GGAGATGATCACGCGGGGATCACGCAGAACCGCCAGGGCAGGCAGCTTCGCCCCTTGCGACAGGTTGGCGGTCGTTTTGGACTGTGGAAGCAACTGCACGACAGCAAGTCCGGCGCAAAGGATAACGAGGCCGCTCGCGACCCAGGAGAGCCGCCAGCCGACCGCCTCGATCCCTATCACCAGCAGGCCGGGTGTGACGGCCTGGGCAACGCCCAGGCCCATGATGCACAAGGCCAGCGCCTTTGCCTTATCATTGCCGAATGTCCTTGCGGTGGAGGTCATCGCTACATGGATCATGAGGCTCTGGCCGCCAAGTCTCAGCATCAGCAGCGCAAGGCACAGCACGGCGATGTTGGGACTGGCGGCAGCAATGAGGCAGCCGCATGCGACGAACACGACGACGCCACAGGCGTATCGGGCCAACGTCGTTCGATCAATCAGTGGGCCTGCCACTGCAAGGCAAAGTGCCGAGAGGCTGGTGGCGATGAAATAGCACAATCCCAGCAGGCCGTCGCTGACGGCGAACTCCTCCCGCCACGTCGGTCCGAAGTTGGATATGAAGAAGGTCTGCCCTACGCAGGACAGGAAAAAGAACAGGAACCCGAACGAAAGATCCCGCCGCCGCTCTTTCAGCAGGCGGCGGTAGGTCCCTTGTCCCATAGTAAGGTCCTTCGGACAAATGTAGCGTCAGGAAATGGGGGAGAATTTCGTTGCCACGAAGAGTTCCGACTTCAACGACAAAAGATGGGTCGAGCTGCCGGGCGGCGGCCAGATGCCAATGCTGCTTGCTTCTGCACGCGCCGCAGTGCGGTCGTTGACGGTCTTGTACGGCCATATTTGCAGCATTCGTTGCGGCGCGGTCTCCACGGATGCCATCACCATCAAAAGCTTGGAAATCTGCTGGCGCCGCTCCACCATCTTTGCCCAGGCCGCTTCCGTCTCCGGCAGTCCGCCGGCGGCTAGTTCGTAGGTCCGGATTTCGAAAAAGGGACCGTAGTCGCCGATTTTGATATCGTCCACGAAGCCTAGCGGTCGATAGGCGCTGCGTTCGATCGCGTTGAGGTATTGTCCTACGCCAAAAGCATTGTTCTCGGCGCTTCGCGCTCGATCGCGGCTGAGGTCTTCTAGGGACTCGTAGCCGCTTAGGATGAAGGCGCGGTTCAAGACCCCGAACTCGCACATGAAACAGCCCAGAAATTTGCCTTG
>NZ_RZQG01001328.1:0-1207 GCF_003998635.1 Mesorhizobium sp. M7D.F.Ca.US.004.03.1.1 | reverse complement strand
TCCGTCAGTTGCAGGGCCACAGCAGGCCTTGCGCAATGCGCTTGCGCGACACACTTAAAGTCGACGCAAGGAGACCCCCATGGATCAGATCGCCAATCCCGCCCCCGGTTTTCAACGCAATCCCGATAAGGTCATCACCATCGAGCCCTTTGCCGGCACGGTTATAGTGCGCGCTGGCGACGTGGTCATCGCTTCAACAGCGAAGGCCAAAGTGCTGAACGAGGCCCCCTATCCCGCGGCCTTCTACATTCCGTTCGCCGACATCGATTTCGGCAAGCTCGGCAGCACTGACCACTCGACCCATTGCCCCTACAAGGGTGATGCGAGCTATTGGAGCGTGCTGCCTGCCGGCGAGACCGGCCAGAACGCTATGTGGGCCTATGAACGGCCTTTCGACGAAATGACTGAAATCCGCAACCACGGCGCATTCTACGCCAGCAAGGTCACGATCGAAGCCACGCCTGACTGAGCAAAACCGCCTTCGTAACGGAAGCATGGTCTTTCCGGAGCCAGTATTTGCTCCGAGGTATGTCGAGATTCAGGTCAGGCCGCGCCGAGAATGGTGGGGGCCGAGAACCGGAACGGAGCGGACTTTTGGGTCCGTGAGTGCCGGAAGCGCAGGAAGCCGCCATTCGCAGGCCGGCATCACCTGAATATCGATATGCCTTAGTCGGTGGTGCCGTGATTGCCGACTCCGTCGGCATCGTCGAGCCGCACAAAGGTCAAGCCCTTGGCCTTGAGCGCCAGCAGCCCCTGCACCACGCCTTCGCCGGCCGCATGGGTCGGCTGGTTGATGTGCGAGATAATCACATCACCGTCCTTGGCCGCTGCAATGCGCCGCGCGGTTTCCTTGGCGCCAAGCAATGAGCCACCGTCGCCGTTTATCGAGAATCCCGCGATCTTGAAGCCAAGCTTGCGGATCATGGCGATTGCCGACGGGCTGTATTCGGCGGTCGCGCCACGAAACCATTTCGGCGCCGGCTCGCCGGTCCTGGCAAGAGCGGCGGCACCCGACTCGACCTCGGCCAGCACCGCGTCCGGGCTGCCGGCGCTGCGGATGCCGTAGATTTTCTGCGGCGTATCGACCGCCGGGATATGATGGCCGCCGTGATTTTCCAGTTCGAACAGATCGGGATGCGCCCGCATGATCTCGACAGCGGCGGCGTTTCGCTTCAGCCAGATGCCGGTCACGAAAATGGTGGCGGGG
>NZ_RZQG01001327.1:0-1207 GCF_003998635.1 Mesorhizobium sp. M7D.F.Ca.US.004.03.1.1 | reverse complement strand
ACTTACAACACCCGCTTGCTGGTGCCGGAGGTGCTGGTCGACGGCGACCGGTTCCACGTCGTGCGTCCGCGCCTGACCTATGACGACCTGATCGGGCTTGATTCCGTGCCCGACTGGCTTGCATAGAAGCTGCCCGGCCTGGATGCCGGCCGGAAGCGCTATAGCCGGTTCTGCACGAGCGCCCTGATGTCGGCGATCCTGTCCTCGTCGCGACGGTAGAACGTCCATTGCTTGATGCGCCTGACGCGCAGCAGGCCGGCTTGGGTGAGCACGCGCATATGCTCACTCAGCGTCGCCTGGGTGATGCCGAGCTTTTCGGCGATCAGCAGCGCGCAAACGCCGTCCTCGACCAGATCGCCATCCGCTTGGGCAGGGAAATGCGCGCGCGGATCCTTTAGCCAGTCGAGGATCTGCAGCCTGCGTTCGTTGGCAATCGCCTTGAAGACATCAACCTCTTGCATTTAGCCATTTTGCCAAGTTACTAATTGCTGTCAATCCCGAGGAGATCACACATGTCGCAGGGCAACACCGTCACACGCGAGCGCATTGCCGCGATGGAACCGCGCATCCGCCCCTATATCAGGCACACGCCGGTGCTGCGTGTCGACATGGCCGACTTCGACCGCACGCCGCTGACGGTCGACCTGAAGCTCGAATGCCTGCAGCATTCCGGTTCGTTCAAGGCGCGCGGCGCCTTCACCAACCTGCTGGAGCGTCCGGTCCCCGAAGCCGGCGTCGTCGCCGCATCGGGCGGCAACCATGGTGCGGCCGTCGCCTATGCCGCCATGCGGCTTGGCCACAAGGCGACCATCTTCGTTCCCGAAGTGAGTCCGGCAGCCAAGCTGGAGCGGATCCGCAGCTACGGCGCCGAGCTGATCGTCGGCGGCGCCCGCTACGCCGAGGCGCTGGCCGCCAGCGAACGTTTCGCCGAGCAGACCGGCGCCCTCCAGATCCATGCTTTCAACCAGGAGGAAACGCTGGTCGGCCAAGGCACGCTCGGGCTCGAAATCGAGAGCGATTTGCCTGGGATCGACACGCTGCTGGTCGCCGTCGGCGGCGGCGGCCTGATCGGCGGCATCGCCGCCTGGTTTGCCGGCCGCATCCGCATCATCGCCGTCGAGCCGGAGGGGGCGCCGACGCTTCACCGTGCCTTTGAGGCCGGACACCCCGTCGACGCGCCGGCCGAGGGCATCGCCGCTGATTCGCT
>NZ_RZQG01001326.1:0-1207 GCF_003998635.1 Mesorhizobium sp. M7D.F.Ca.US.004.03.1.1 | reverse complement strand
GTGGTGGTGATCGCGAACGCGGTCGTCGTCGCGAAAACGCCTGAGACATTTAGGAATTTGGAGTTAGAACGATGCTGCAGCCAAAGCGCACAAAGTTCCGCAAGCAGTTCAAGGGCCGTATCCATGGCACCGCAAAGGGCGGCACCAACCTGGATTTCGGTGGTTTCGGGCTGAAGGCGCTTGAGCCGAACCGCGTCACCGCACGTGAGATTGAGGCGGCCCGCCGCGCGATCACTCGTGAAATGAAGCGCGCTGGTCGCGTCTGGATCCGTATTTTCCCGGACGTGCCGGTCACTTCGAAGCCGACCGAAGTCCGCATGGGTAAGGGCAAGGGCGCGGTCGATTATTGGGCGGCGCGCGTCAAGCCGGGCCGCATCATGTTCGAGATCGACGGCGTCAATGAAGAAACCGCCCGTGAGGCACTGCGTCTCGGCGCGGCCAAGCTCTCGGTCAAGACGCGCTTCGTGCAGCGCATCGCAGAATAAGGACGGGCTGATATGAAAGCCGAAGACATCCGGACCAAGACCCAGGACCAGCTGACCGACGACCTGGCCAGCCTGAAGAAGGAGCAGTTCAATCTGCGCTTCCAGAAGGCCACCGGCCAGCTCGAGAAGACCGCGCGCGTGAGACAGGTCCGTAAGGACATTGCGCGTATCAAGACCATCGCTGCGGAAAAGTCCGCGGCTAAGAAGGCTTAAGGACGAAAACCATGCCAAAGCGCATTCTGCAGGGCACCGTCGTCAGCGACAAGAACGAGAAGACGGTTGTCGTCAAGGTCGAACGGCGCTTCACGCATCCCGTGATGAAGAAGACCGTGCGCATGACCAAGAAGTACAAGGCGCACGACGAGAACAACGCCCACAAGGTAGGCGATCAGGTGTTCATCCAGGAATCGAAGCCGATTTCCAAGGATAAGCGCTGGATCGTCGTGTCTTCGGACCAGGCGTAAACAACGAATTTTGGACAGACCGGGGAGGGGCTTTGAGCCCATCCCGTTAGAAAAGAAGAAGGCGGCCAGTCATGATTCAGATGCAAACAAACCTCGACGTCGCGGATAATTCCGGCGCCCGTCGTGTCATGTGCATCAAGGTGCTGGGCGGCTCGAAGCGGAAATACGCTTCTGTGGGCGACATCATCGTGGTGTCGATCAAGGAAGCCATTCCGCGCGGCCGCGTAAAGAAGGGCGATGTGATGAAGGCGGTCGTGG
>NZ_RZQG01001325.1:0-1207 GCF_003998635.1 Mesorhizobium sp. M7D.F.Ca.US.004.03.1.1 | reverse complement strand
TTACCTGCACCACAAATATTTCGAGGTGAACTATGGCGGCGACGGGATGATCACGCTCGATCGGTGGTTCGGCACCTGGCACGACGGCACCAGGGAGGGCGAAGCCATGATGGACGCCCGCTTCCAGAAAAAGAAGGAACGCATGAACGCCAAAGCCGAGGCGAACCATTGATCACATGACGCGGCGCGCAATCGGGAGAGGTGCGCGCCTGCGGATGAATTATTTTTTCTAAACCCGTCTGACGACGGCAACCGGGAGGAAATGAAATGAAAACTATCACGAAACTGCTGACAGCGATCATGCTTGCGGGCGTGGCGGCGACATCGGCCACTTCGGCAATGGCTGACGGGGCGAAGATCTTCGTCATCGGCGGCAAGGCGGATGACCCGTTCTGGTCGAAGGTCAAGAAGGGCGCCGACGATGCCGGCAAGGTCGCCGAGCTGACCGGCGGCTCGGTCACCTGGCTCGGCCCGCAGAACTACGACAATCTCGGTCCGGACGCGGCCAAGCTGATCCGCACAGCGCTCAGCCAGAAGCCGAGCGCCATTGTCGGCCCCGACTGGGTCCCGGAGGCCATGGACGATGCCTTCAAGGAAGTCGTTGCAGCCGGCGTGCCGCTGATCATCTACAACTCCGGCGGCATGGACGCGGCCAAGCGGCTCGGCGCCATGAACTATGTCGGCAATGAAGAATACGCGGCTGGTCTGGGCGGCGGCGCCTATTACGGCAGCCATGGCTCCAAGAACGTGCTGTGCGTCAACACACTGCCCGGTGCCACCAACACCGAAGACCGCTGCAAGGGCATTGCCGACGCCATCGCCAAGAGCGGCGGCAAATCCAGCCAGTTGCCGCTGCCCTCGTCCAGCTTCGGCAACCCGACCGCGGTTGCCGAGGCGATCAAGGCCGCCGTGCTGAAGGACAACACCATCGATGGTGTCATCACCATCAGCGCCGGCGACGCCAACAGCGCCGCCAACGCCATCAGCCAGGCCAATGCCGGCGACAAGGTCAAGCTCGCTTCGTTTGACATGGACGAGACCGGCCTGCAGCGCATCAAGGCTGGTACGCAAATGTTCGCGGTCGACCAGCAACCCTATCTGCAGGGCTTTCTTGCGGTGTCGCTACTGAACGGCCTCGTCAACTATGGGCTCGACCTGCCGACCAAGCCGGTGCTGACCGGACCGGGAATCGTCGACGCCGCCAATG
>NZ_RZQG01001324.1:0-1207 GCF_003998635.1 Mesorhizobium sp. M7D.F.Ca.US.004.03.1.1 | reverse complement strand
GGCGCGCGGTGCCGGCATGACCGGTTGGCAACGGCTCACCAAGGTCGAGCTGCTGCTCAGCGCCCCGATCATTCTCGGCGGCATCAGGCTGTCGGTGGTCATCAGCCTTGCCACCGCCACCATCGGCTCGACCGTGGCCGCAAAGACCCTGGGCGAAGTGATCATCGCCGGGCTGTTGTCCAACAACCTTGCTTTCATCCTGCAGGGCGGCCTGATCGTGGCAGCCCTTGCCGTGCTGATCTATGACGGTCTGTCGGCGATCGAGCGCTACACGGCGCGCCGTATGGGCAGAGAGGCGGCCTAGTTCGCGACCTCACCTGACGCTGATGCGCTATGACGCGCTACTCGCGGCAATGAAGGCGTCAACCGGGCCAAAGAACCTCGGCTGTTCTGCTATGATCTTCTCGTCGCTCCATTCCCACCAGCGGATAGCAAGCAATCTCGCAATCTGGTCGTCAGTAAACCTGTTACGGATGAGCTTGGCAGGATTTCCGGCGACGATCGCATAGGGAGCTACGTCCTTCGTTACGATCGAGCCGGCTCCAACAACGGCACCATCACCAATCGTTATTCCTGGCATGATGATTGCGCGTCGTCCGATCCATACATCGTTGCCGATTTCAGTCGGTCCGTTGACCACCAGATCACTATAGGCAACCATCGACTTTGTCATGAGAGCTCGGAATGGGAAAGTTGAGACAAACTGCGTCGGATGATTGGCGCGACAAAGGAATAGGACTTCCTCCGCTATTGAACAGAACGCTCCTATTCTTAGCGGCGAGGTTTCATCGCACCAATAGATATTGCTGGGCTTCACACTGTATGTCCTGCGGCCAACTGATGCATGCTGCGGCAGGACTTCCGGATTGGGAACTCGTCTAAGCCCAAGCTTGGTTCTAAGTTCTCTTGCAAATCCCATTTGTGCCTAAGCCATTTTGGTTAGAGGTTTGACTTCGTTCATGTGCTCAACGTTTCTATACTAGGCGGGTACGTCGCGGCACCTATTTGACCCTGCACCGCCAACGGAAACGCAACGGCACGGCGTCGACCTTCTTTGTCGCCAGGAAAGTTTCAATTTCGAAGATAGCCGAAGACGCGAGTCGGCTCTGCCTGGATTCTGTCAGTGACCCGCTACTTTCTGTGGGCGACCGAGAGAATTGGATCAAGTTCGGAGGGCCGCTGCTCTCAGAAGCGAGCTGGGCTTGGG
>NZ_RZQG01001323.1:0-1208 GCF_003998635.1 Mesorhizobium sp. M7D.F.Ca.US.004.03.1.1 | reverse complement strand
CCCTTGCACCATCCCGAATTCACTATGCTCGAATGGTACCGGGTGGGCGAGGCCTATGAGAGCCTGATGCTGGATTGCGCCGCCTTTCTGGCGCTGGCCGCGACGAGGGCAGGGGCGAATCTTTTCTCCTTCCGGGGCCGCGACTGCGATCCGTTTGCCGAGCCGGAACGGCTGACGGTGGCCGATGCCTTCACCCGCCATGCCGGCATCGACCTGCTGGCCACGGTCGCCGCCGACGGCGGCACCGACCGCGACGCGCTGTACGCCGCTTTGGACCAAGCCGGCTTGCGCACCGCGCCCGACGACAGTTGGGCCGACCTGTTCAGCCGGGTCATGGTGGAAAAGGTCGAGCCCTTCCTCGGGCAAAGGCGGGCGACCATCCTGTGCGAATATCCCGTGGCCGAGGCGGCACTGGCGCGGCCGAACCCGCGCGACCCGCGCGTCGCCGAGCGCTTCGAGCTCTATTGCTGCGGTGTCGAGCTCGCCAACGGCTTTGGCGAATTGACCGACGCCAAGGAGCAGCGCCGGCGCTTCGTCATCGAGATGGACGAGAAACAGCGCATCTATGGCGAACGCTATCCGCTGGACGAGGATTTTCTCGCCGCCCTCGCCATCATGCCGCCGGCCAGCGGCATCGCGCTCGGCTTCGACCGGCTGGTGATGCTGGCGACCGGCGCGCAGAAAATCGAGGATGTCATCTGGACGCCGGTCGCCTGACGCGCGGGAAGATCTGGCCCATTCGATTTCAGGGACGAAGGCTGGACCCTGACCCCGAACCAAGAGACCACATGATCGGTACGGGATTTCAAGGTCAATCGGGAAGATCCAGCAGTGGCAGCACAGGAAACCGTTGAAATCGCCATTGTCGGCGCGGGCGTGGTCGGGCTGGCGACGGCGCTTCGCCTTGCCGAGGAGGGCCGCGAAGTGTTGCTCATCGACCCCAATGAGCCGGGCTCCGGCGCCTCATCAGGCAATGCCGGAACGATCGCCGAATACGCTTGCATGCCGGTCGGCACGCCTGCCGTGCTGCGCGCTTTGCCAAACCTGCTGCTTAATCCCGACAGCCCGTTTTCGCTGCGCTGGCCGGCACTGCTGCAACTGGCGCCGTGGCTGGTCCGGTTCATGCGGCAATCGCTGCCGGCGGCGACCCGGGCCAATGCGCTGGCGCTTGCCGGACTGCTGGCCGGCGCCTTGCCGGCCAGCAGTCC
>NZ_RZQG01001322.1:0-1208 GCF_003998635.1 Mesorhizobium sp. M7D.F.Ca.US.004.03.1.1 | reverse complement strand
TTCCTGGACAAGGTGCTGGCCGGCGCTAATTTCCCCTTCGTCTGCGCCAATCTGATCCGCGGCACCGAGCTGGCCGCGAACCCGCGCGACGACAAACTCTACCTCAAGCCCTATGTCATCCTCGACAAGAAGATCAAGGACGGTTCGGGCGCCGAACTGCCGATCAGGATCGGCATCATCGGCTTCGTGCCGCCGCAGATCATGGTCTGGGATCTCAAGAACCTCGAAGGCAGCGTCAAGACGCGTGACATCGTCGAGGCGGCCAAGGCCTGGGTGCCGCAGATGAAGGAAGAGGGCGCCGACATCGTCATCGCGCTCTCGCATTCCGGCATCGACGTGAAGCAGGGCGACATGATGGAGAACGCTTCGTTCTTTGTCGCCGGTGTCGATGGCATCGATGCGGTGTTCACCGGTCACCAGCATCTGGTGTTCCCCGGCAAGAAGGACTTCCAGTCGCTTGAAGGTGTCGACACGCAGAAAGGCACGCTGCAGGGCAAACCCGCCGTCATGGGTGGATTCTGGGGCTCGCATATGGGGCTGATCGACCTGATGCTGGAACGCGACGGGTCGAAATGGAAGGTCGTTTCAGCCACTTCCGAGGCGCGGCCGATCTTCGAGCGCGTCGACAACAAGAACAAGCCGACTGTCCCCGACGACAAGCGCATCATCGCGGCACTCGAGCAGGACCACCAGGCGACACTGGCGTATGTGCGGCGTCCCGTCGGCAAGACCTCCGCGCCGCTCTATTCCTATTTCGCGCTGGTCGCCGACGATCCGTCGGTGCAGGTCGTTAGCCAGGCGCAGACCTGGTACCTCAGGGACATTCTCAAGAACACGCAATGGAAGGATGTGCCGCTGCTGTCGGCGGCCGCTCCGTTCAAGGCCGGCGGGCGCAACGGCGCCGACTATTATACCGACGTGCCGGCAGGCGATATCGCTATCAAGAACGTTGCCGACCTCTACCTCTATCCCAACACCGTGCGTGCGGTCGAAATCACCGGTGCGCAGGTCAAGGAATGGCTGGAAATGTCGGCCGGCATCTTCAACCGGATCGAGCCAGGGAAGGCCGATCAGGCCCTGATCAACACCGACTTCCCATCCTACAATTTCGACGTCATCGACGGCGTCACCTACAGGATAGATCTGTCGCAGCCGCCGAAATACGATGCCAAGGGCGGGCTGGCGAACGCCGGCGCCAACCGTATCGT
>NZ_RZQG01001321.1:0-1208 GCF_003998635.1 Mesorhizobium sp. M7D.F.Ca.US.004.03.1.1 | reverse complement strand
GAGGAAATATTTGCCGAGGATCGAGTACTTCCAACGCACCGGGTCGTGCAGCGTGTGGGTACGGGCGTTGCGCCAATGCCGGTCGAGATTGTGTTCGGCCAGCGTTGAGCGGGTCCCTGCCAGTTCGAACAGCTTGTTCGTGGCGGCGATGGCTATTTCGGTCGACAGGATTTTTGCCTCGGCGGTGACGATCTGCGCATGCGCCACCGTCTCGGCGGTCGGCTCGGCCACCGCGCGGTCGATTGCCAGGCCGGCCTTTTCCAGCAACGCCTGCGCCGCGTGCAAACGCAATGTCAGGTCGCCGATGGCCTGGATGGTGTAGGGATCGTCCCAGGCATTGTCGACGCCACTGTCGATCCAGGCGCGGCTCCTGGTCCTGACGAAATGAACCGTCTCGTCGATCGCCGCCTGGGCGATGCCGGTGTCGACGGCCACCTGGATGATCTGGAAGATGGCGCCGTCGGCGGTCGGCTTGTCGTAGCCCTTGTAGCCTGGCACCAGATGCGTCTTCGGCACTTTGACATTGTCGATGATGACGGTGCCGGACAGTGTCGTGCGCTGGCCGAAGCTCGACCAGTCGTCGATGACCGTCAGGCCGGGCGCGGCCCGGTCGGCGATCGCATACCAGGCGCGGCCCTCATCATCGAGCGCCACGATCGGCACCAGATGGGCAAGCAGCGCGCCGGACGAATAGAATTTCCGGCCATTGACGACGACATGATCGCCGGCATCGGTGAAGCGGGTCTCGAAATCGGCGGCGCGCTTGGAGCCGAACTCGGAGAAGGCGTTGCCGAACCGCGTGCCCTTCAGCGCTTCGGCGAACAGCAGCTTCTGCTGATCGGCGTCGGACACGGTGCGGATGGCGGCGACGACGCCGAGATGGTTCTGGGCAACCTGGCCGATCGAGGAATCCGCCGCCGAGATGATTTCGATCACCTTCGCCAGCGTCGCATAGGACACCTCCGGCCCGCCGAATGCCTTGGGCACATTGATCGACCACAGGCCGCTTTGCGAAAACGCATCGAGTTCGGCAACCGGCCAGATCCGCTCGCGGTCGCGTTTGGAGGAGTCCTTGACGAATTCGGCGGCGAGCGCGTGGGCGATGGCAATCGCCTCGGCGTCGTCCTTGATGATGTGCGCTGGTTTCGTCGGCCTTGCGACTGGCGGCACGGCGGCGGAAGCGTGGTCGGTCTTGACGGTCGAAACGG
>NZ_RZQG01001320.1:0-1209 GCF_003998635.1 Mesorhizobium sp. M7D.F.Ca.US.004.03.1.1 | reverse complement strand
CTCTACGACTTCGAATGGGCCAACAAGAACCTGTTTGGCGGCAAATACACGCGCACGATGAGTTACTGGCAGAATTCGGAGCTTTCCGCGATCGGTCATCCGGCCGACGACAGGGAGAAGGCGCTTCTGGCGCCCTACCCCGGCCGCGTGCCGGCCAATGTCATGGACGGCACGTATCGGCCACCGGTGACTGACGGATCCGGCCAGGACCGCCGCGTGCTGAAGGCAGCCTTCGATCTCTTGAAAAGCGCCGGTTATCATGTGCAGGACGGGATAATGCTCGATGCCGAGGGCAAACCTTTCGGTTTCGAGATACTGACCGCCTCGCAGGACGAGGAGCGCCTTGCCGGCATCTACCAGCGCACGCTGGAGAAGATCGGCATCAATGTCACCATTCGCAGCCTTGACGGCGATCAGATCCAGTCGCGCAAGCAGCGCTTCGATTTCGAGGTCCTGGTTGGATCGAGCGGCTTCAACAATTCGCTGTCGCCCGGCATCGAGCAGACCGGGCGTTGGAGTTCGGCCGCGGCCAGGACGGAAGGCTCGTTCAATCTTGCCGGCGTCGCCGATCCGGCGGTGGACGCGGCAATCGAAGCGATGCTGCGCGCCCGCTCGAAGGAGGATTATGTCGCTGCGGTTCGCGTTCTCGACCGGCTGCTGATCTCCGGCAACTACATGGTGCCGATGCAGCACAACACGCAGCAATGGATTGCTTACTGGAACTATCTGGAACATCCGCAAAAGACGCCCATATTTGGCTATCAACTGCCGACCTGGTGGCGCAAGCCAAATTGAAGATACAGGAGATCGAGATGAGCGAGATGAACGCCATCACCGTCGATGTGGTGTCCGATGTGGTCTGCCCATGGTGCTTCATCGGGCAGAAGCGGCTCGACAGAGCGATCGCGGCTGTCGGCGATGTTGACGTGCATATTCGCTGGCGGCCATTCCAGCTCGATCCGACCATTCCGCCGCAAGGCAAGGATCGCCACGAATACATGCTGGCCAAGTTCGGCAGTGACGAGCGTATCCGCGAGATTCATGGCCGCATCGAGCCGCTCGGCGAAGTCGAAGGCATCTCCTTCGCCTTCGACACCATCAAGGTAGCGCCGAACACGCTGGATGCGCACCGCCTGATCCGCTGGGCGGGTGCCGCCGGCGAAGCCGTGCAGAACAGGCTTGTGCGCCGGCTGTTCCAGCTGAATTTCG
>NZ_RZQG01000131.1:0-10030 GCF_003998635.1 Mesorhizobium sp. M7D.F.Ca.US.004.03.1.1 | reverse complement strand
CTGGCAGCCTCTTGAAGGTGGACCTGAAAAATCAAAAAGTGCTCGGCCGCCTTGCCCTGTCGAAGATGGGCATGCCGCAAGACGTCAGGCTTTCCCCCGACGGCAAGGTCTTTTATGTCGCTGACATGATGAACGACGGGGTGTTCCTGATTGACGGAGACAGCTTTTCCGAGATTGGTTTCATCGCCACCGGTATCGGAACGCACGGATTTGTCGTGAGCCGTGACGGGACAAAGCTCTACGTTTCAAATCGCGGCTCGCACAAGATGGAGCAAGGCCGCGCACACGGGCCGGGCAGCGTGACCGTCATCGATTTCGCCACCCGTTCGGTCGTCGGCCAATGGCTCATCCCTGGTGGCGGCAGCCCCGACATGGGAAATGTCAGCGCCGACGGCAAGCAATTGTGGCTGTCTGGTCGCTTTGACAGCGAGGTCTACATGATTGACACGACCTCGGGCGCTGTCACGAAGATCCCGGTTGGCGTTGAGCCTCACGGCCTGACGGTCTGGCCGCAGCCAGGCAGATACTCGCAAGGCCATACCGGCAACATGCGGTGAGCATCGGTAAAATTGGTGCCCCTTCGACGGCTCTGAATCGAACTGTCAACAGTCCTCCTTCGTCTAACGAGCTTCGAATGGCTTTGCCACCCGAAGCTCGAAGAGCGAAGGGTGGTGCCCCTAGCCGGGGTACTGGGGTTGGATCGAACCAGCGCTTAGACCGAACAATCGCTCAGCAATAACAAGACCTTACAGGATATTATCTCCCGAGGCCCGATAGTCTCGATGTACCTCAGTAGGTATCAGGCGCTATACCTCAGCATCAAGCCGTCCCACTTAACTCCGATGCAACCAAGGCGTGTTAGCCGTGGTGAATGGAACGGGTAGGCGCTTATAGGGGAACACCTCTTTGACCGGAAGCAGTCGGCACTCACCAATCATCAAGGGCATTCTCATCGCAGAGACGCTGATTGGTGGTATTGCCGTGGCCGCCTCCCTTTGGACTGGGAAAGGCATCACTGCAATCTATGACAAAGGCATCTTTCTCATAGATCGGATCCACCACCCGCTCCTTTATTGGGGTTGGTTGATCGCAGTAATGGTCGGTCTTGTGGCGTATCCGCTCTGGTGTCTCCACAGGGGGCCACCGAAGTATTAAGAGTGGCCTGCTCCAGCGAATCAATGGTGCCCCTAGCCGGAATCGAACCAGCACTCCTTGCGGAACTCGATTTTGAGTCGAGCGCGTCTACCAATTCCGCCATAGGGGCTCAGGCCGGGCGGCCTGGATGGCGCGGGACTATACGGTTGGAGGCCTGTTCGTCAACTGGCCAATTCTCCGGCGCCCTCAAGATGCGACCAAACTGCGCCTTTCGATTTCGTGACGGGGCTGCCATTGTGCAGCGCGGAAAATCTTTCTAGACAGGCGGCGCATCGAAGTGCTGCACGTCTGAAGGGACGATAGCGCGCTTTGGGTCTGGTTTTTGTGCACGCCGTTGTCCCGAAAACGCTGCGCACCTTTGGGTGACATGCATTAGGAGTGCCGATGCTTCGCGGACTTTACGACTGGACCTTGTCGCTGGCGGCCCGCAAATCCGCCGAATGGTGGCTGGCCTTCATCGCTTTCGTCGAAAGCTCGGTGTTCCTGGTGCCGGCCGACGTGCTGTTTTTGCCGATGGCGCTGTCGCGGCCGGATCGCGCCTACCGCTACGCGCTGATCGCCACGGTCGCCTCGGTGCTGGGTGGCATCGCCGGCTGGTTCATCGGCCACTACGCCTATGACGCGGTGGCGAGGCCGATCCTCGAATTCTACGGCAAATATGACGAATTCGAAGCGCTGCGCACCTCTTCGGGCGTCGGCTTCATCATCCTGATGCTGATCACCTCGGGCGCTGCTCATCTGCCGCCGATCAAGGTGGTGACGATCCTGTCCGGGGTTATCGGCGTCAATCTGGCGCTGTTCATCGTGCTGGCGATCGTGGCGCGCGGCGCCCGCTTCCTGCTACTCGCCTGGCTGCTGCGCCGCTATGGCGAGCCGATCCGCGAATTCATCGAAAAGCGCCTTGGCCTGATCGCCGGCGGCGCGGCGGCTGCCCTGATTTTGCTCTATATCGTCGTCAAATACGCGTTCTGAACACAGCCTTCGCAAGCCGGACGGAGCCGATCGAAATGACCGCGACCATGAATGCCGACACCGGACGCCAGCGGACGCGCACGGCCTTGTTCCTCGCCGTCGCCATGGCCGCCACCGTCGGCTCGGCGCTCGGCTTCCAGTATCTCGGCGGCTACATCCCCTGCCACCTCTGCCTGGAACAGCGCACACCCTACTACATCGGCGTGCCGCTGATGGTGCTGGCGGTGATTGCCTCGATGCTGCACGCACCTAGCTGGCTGACGCGCGGCCTGCTGGCCGTCGGCGGCCTCTTGATGCTCTACGGCCTCTATCTCGGCGTCTACCACTCCGGCGTCGAATGGCAGTGGTGGGCCGGCCCGACCGATTGCACCGCGGGCGCCGGACCGGTCGACACCGGCGGCAAGGGCGTGCTCGACGCGCTCGACAAATTCGTGCCGCCATCCTGCGACAAGGCCGCACTGCGCATCCTCGGCCTGTCGCTGGCCGGCTGGAACGCCATCGCCAGCCTTGTCTTGGCCGCTATCGCCTTCCGCGGCGCCCTCACCCGAGACTGAGTCACCAAGACTGAGCCGACGCGAGATCGTTCAAAGAATTCGGCAGGCTGAGTCGTAAGGAGTGATTGTCGAGAACCGAAGCGGAGCGGACATCCAGCATGTCCCGGAAAAGTGGTTCCGGTTTTCCGATAAGGACATGCGGCAAAGCAAAGTATCCGTGAACATCGGAAGCGCAGACAGTCGCTGCAGACGGCCAGCCTCCCGAATTCTCGGACGATCTCAGGGTTCGAGTTCGACATCCCAGTAGAGATAATCCATCCAGCTCTCATGCAGATGGTTGGGCGGGAACAGGCGACCGTTGTTGTGCAGATCGTGCACTGTCGGCTGGAAAGGCTTCTGCAGCGGCCACATCTTGGCATGCGCAGGCATCATGCCGCCCTTCCTCAAATTGCAGGGCGAGCAGGCGGCAACGACATTCTCCCATGTCGTCGCGCCGCCGCGGTGGCGGGGAATGACGTGATCGAAGGTCAGATCCTCCGGCGTGCCGCAGTACTGGCACTGGAAGCGGTCGCGCAGGAAGACGTTGAAGCGGGTGAAGGCCGGATGCCTGGACGGCTTCACATAGGCCTTCAGGCTGACCACGCTCGGCAGCTTCATCGAGAAGGTCGGCGAGGAGACGGCGTGCTCGTATTCGGCGACGATGTTCACCCGGTCGAGGAACACCGCCTTGATGGCATCCTGCCACGACCAGAGCGACAGGGGGTAATAGCTGAGCGGACGGTAATCCGCATTCAGCACCAGTGCTGGAAGCCCATCCGGAGATACGGCGACCGTCACGTGTTTACCTCCTTGGTTCTAGACCCGAACGGCGCGGATACTGTAAGCCCGACATGACAGGGATGTGAAGCGGATTGTCGCGCCGCTGAAGCGCCAAAAATACATGATTTTTATGCTTTTTTGCGGATTCAGGCCGGTGGCGCGGCGTCCCGTCCTCTGGTTTCGCGATAATAGGACCAGAAAAGCCGTGATGCGACACCTCGCCACGGGCTCCATGATTCGGCCAATGCGATCAGTGTTTTCTCCGGCGGACGCGGCTCGATGCCGAGCGCGTGGCCGACCGCGCTCTGCAGCGCGACGTCGCGTGCGGGGAAGATGTCGGGGTGTCCGGCGGCAAACAACAGGTACACTTCCGCCGTCCACGGGCCGATGCCGGGCACCGCCGTCATCGCCGTGATCGCCTCCTGGGCATCGAGCGAACAGAGGTGATGAAGGTCGAGGCCGTCGACCACGGCCTGGGCAACAGCGATCAGGCCGCGCTGCTTCGGCCGCGACAGGCCGGCCTCGCGAAACATGTCTTCGCCGGCGGCAAGGATCGCCTGCGGCGTCAGAGGATCGACGAGCTTGGTCAACCGGCCGAAGATGGCATCGGCGCTCGCGCGGGACACCTGCTGTGAAACGACGATCGACGCCAGGCTCCTGAAACCCGGCTCTGAGAGCCGCAGCGGCACCTCGCCGGCCATGCCGCGCACCTTTTCCAGGCGCGGGTCGATCACGCAAAGCGCATCGAGCCCACGGGCAATGTCGTCTGATGTCACGATACGCTGCATGCTTTCTTGTTCCTTGACCGTCGACAAGGTAGCAATTGGCGAAGCGCCGCAAAACATGATTGCCGCCGAAGAGATGACACTCCTGACATTCCGCTTCGCCCCCAGCCCCAACGGCGACCTGCATCTCGGCCACGCTTATTCGGCGCTGCTCAACCAGAAACTGGCGGCACAGACGGACGGCCGCCTGCTGCTGCGCATCGAGGATATCGACACGACGCGCTGCACGCCGCAATTCGAGGCAGGCGTGCTTGCCGATCTGAAATGGCTTGGGCTTGGCTGGGAAGAGCCGTTGCGCCGCCAGTCCGAGCATTTCCCCGAGTATAAGGCGATGCTTGACCGGCTGATCGCGGAAGAACTCGTCTATCCCGCCTTCATGAGCCGTGGCGAGATACGCGCTTTCATCACCGACAGCGAAGGGAACGGACGCGACTGGCCGCGCGATCCCGACGGCGTGCCGCACTACCCCGCAGCCGACAAGGCTCTGCCGGTCAAGGAGCGCAAGCGGCGGATCGCCGAGAACACGCCCTTCGCCTGGCGGCTGGATGTCGAGGCCGCCATGGTGCGTGTCGGCAAGGACCTGTCATGGACCGAATTCGTCGATGAGAGACTTTCTGCGACCCGATCGGTCGAAGCCCGGCCGTGGGACTGGGGCGATGTGATCGTCGCGCGCCGCGACATCCCGACCAGCTACCACCTCGCCGTCGTCATGGACGATGCCCTGCAAGGCGTCAGCCACGTCGTGCGCGGCCAGGATCTGTTTTCCGCCACCGGCGTGCAGCGCCTGCTTCAGGAACTCCTCGGACTGCCGCAGCCTGCCTATTTCCATCATCGCCTCGTCCTCGGGCCGGATGGACGAAAGCTGTCCAAGAGCCTCGGCCACACCGGCCTTGCCGCCTTGCGCCATACCGGCGCATCACCGGACGACGTCAGGCGACTGGTCGGGCTTTGAGCGCGGCGCGGTCAAGGTAACGCATGTCGAACTTGACGCCCGTTGAATTCCGGTGATGCATGGATCAATGGTTTCGTTTTGCGCGCCGGGTTGAAGCGCAGTAGAGCAGCGCCACGGTCAACTCCCTCCAGCGCGGCGGTCTGCGGAACATGCACAGCATCAAGCGGTTCATTCCCGCCACCTTCGTCGTCCTGTGGGCGACCGGCTTCATCGGCGCGCGCTACGCCATGCCATGGGCGGAGCCGTTCACCTTCCTCGCCGCACGGTTCGTCATCGCCGCCATCCTGCTGGCCGTTCTGACGCTTGTGCTGGGCTCGAAGGGAGCCACCCGCGAGGAGGCGTTGCATGCCACCGGCGCCGGAATCCTGATGCACGGCGTCTATCTCGGCGCCGTCTTCTGGGCCATCCACAGGGGCATGCCGGCCGGCTTTTCGGCCCTGATCGTCGGCCTGCAGCCGCTGATCACAGCGGTGCTTGCCGGCAAGTTTCTCGGCGAGGCGATCCTGCCGCGTCACTGGCTTGGTCTTGGCATCGGCCTCATCGGCATCGTCATCGTGCTGTGGCCTAAGCTCGGCGCGCTGGGCGGCGGCGTGACGGCGGCGACACTGACCGCCTCGCTGGTCTCGGTGCTCGGCATGAGCGCCGGCACCATCTGGCAGAAGCGCTTCGCCTCGGGCGGCGACCTCGTCGCGGCGACCATGTGGCAATATGTCGGCGGCGCGGCTTTGATGATCCTGGCCGCGCTGGCCTTCGAGACGCACACGGTCGTCATCAACGGCGAACTGATCTTCGCCATGGCCTGGCTGGTGCTGGTGCTGTCGCTCGGCGCCATCTTCCTGCTGATGGTGATGATCCGCGACGGCGAGATGTCGAAAGTGGCCTCGCTGTTCTACCTGGTGCCTGCGGTGACGGCCCTCATCGCCTGGGCCTTGTTCGACGAGCAGCTCAACGCGCTGCAGATTGTCGGCATGGCGATCACCACATTCGGCGTCGGCCTGGCGACGGCTCGGCCGAACAAGGGAGGAATTGTAGAACTGAGGAATTGAGGAACCCAAGCGACAGCCCGTTCTTCAATTCTTCAATTCTTCAATTCTTCAATTCTTCAATTCTTGATTTCCTCTATCCGCCCAGCACCGACTCATCCGACCCGCGCACGGGCCTCCAGATAGCGGCTGATCGCGGCATTGAGTTCGCCGCCGAGGATGAAGATCGCCGAGACCATGTAGAGGAAGACCACGGCGATCATGATCGAAGCCAGGCCGGCATAGGTCGTCACATAGGACGAGAAGTGGTCGAGATAGGTGGCGAAGATGGTCGAGCCGATAAGCCATGCCGCCAGCGTGAAGATGATGCCCGGCACCAGCGAGACGAAGCGGCGCTTGCCTGCCGGCAGCCAGAAATGGACGGCAAACAATCCGCCGACAATGACCGCCGAGGCGATGACATAACGCCACAGCGTGATTGTGCCCATATAGGGCTTGATCCCGTCAATATGGGCTTCGGCGAGCCGCGCCAGCAGCGGCGCGAACACCAGGAGCACGCTGATCGCCAGGAAACCAGCGGTGGCGATGAGAACGAAGATGATGCTCTGCACCCGGCGGTAGATGATGCCGCGCGTTTCCGAGACGCGATAGGCGCGGTTGAGCGACGTGCGCAGCGCCTCGATGCCGTTCGAGGCAAAATAGGCGGCAAGCACCACGCCGTAGGTCAAAAGATCGGTGCGCCTGACGGTCAGCACATTGAGCACTTCGCGCGCGATCGGCTTGGCGATCTGTTCGGGCCAGGTGTCGAAGACCAAGTGCACGGCCGTGTCGGAGAACGCCTGCGCGCCGAGGAAGCTCGCCAGCGTCGTGGCAAAGATCAGGAACGGGAACAATGCCATCAGCGATGTGATCGCCAGATGGCTGGCCATCGCCCAGCCGTCATCAGTGTTGAAATGGCCAAGCGCGTCGTAGAGGACCCGCTTGAGGGCTACGATCTTCCGCATCAAGAACCGCGCCCTCCAATTGTCTCCACGCCGGGAATATGGGAAGGGATTGCGGCAAATGGCAACCCTTGACGACACCACGAACAGTCCGGCGCAGGAATTGCGCTCGATCATCGTCACCGGCGCATCTTCTGGGATAGGCGCGTACTGCGCCCGTGCGTTGAAGGCTGAAGGCTGGCGGGTGTTCGCGACGGCGCGCAAGCCGCAGGACATCGCCGCGCTCGAAGCCGACGGAATCGAGTCTTTCTATCTCGATTATTGCGAGCCGGACTCCATCGCCGCGCTGGTGACGGCGGTGCTCGACCGCACCGGCGGCCGGCTCGACGCCCTGTTCAACAATGGCGCCTATGCGCAGCCTGGAGCCGTCGAGGATCTGCCCGTTGCAGCGCTCAAGGAGCAGTTCGAGGCGAATTTCTTCGGCTGGCATGACCTGACCAGCCGGCTGGTGCCGGTGATGCGCAGCCAGGGTCACGGCCGCATGGTCCACTGCTCGTCGATCCTCGGCCTGACGCCGGTGCGTTTTCGCGGCGCCTATTCGGCGTCGAAGCACGCTCTGGAGGCCCTTATGCTCTGCCAGCGCCAGGAACTGGCCGGCAGCGGTATCCATGTTTCGTTGATCGAGCCAGGGCCTGTGAAGTCAAAGATAGCCAGCAATGGCCTCACCTGGTTTCTCAGGAATATCGACCACGAGAATTCCGTGCACCGCGTGGACTATGCAGCGCAACTCGAGCGGCTGCGGGCCGGCGGCAGCCAATCGGCCTTGAAGCCAGGGCCGGAAGTGGTTCACGCGGCGCTGCGCCATGCACTTCTGTCGCGGCGCCCGCGCCCGCACTATGTGGTAACAGTGCCGGCCAAAATCGGTGCGGTGCTCAAACGCATCCTGCCCGCATCGATGCTCTACCGCATCCTTGCCAAACGCGCCTGAATCAATCGAACTGGGAACATACCATGGCAACCGTCTTCAACATCCTCGCCATTCTGGTCATGGTCGCCGTGGTGATCGTGCTTGTTCGTGGCCTCATCAACATGATGCGCGGCGGCTCAGGCGTCACCTCGAACAAGCTGATGCAGGCGCGCGTCATGCTACAGGCCGTGGCGCTGGTGCTGATCCTGCTGGCGGTGTATTTCACCCGCAAGTGAGGATATCGGCAGCCGGGGAGGCGAAATGGTCAAGCTCAACAAGATCTATACCCGCACCGGCGATGATGGCACCACGGGTCTCGGCACCGGCGAACGGCGGCTGAAATCCGATCTGCGGGTGGACGCCTACGGCACGGTCGACGAGGCCAATGCCTGCATCGGCATCGCCCGGGTCCACACGGCAGCGACCCATCCGGCGATAGACGCCATGCTTTCCCGCATCCAGAACGATCTCTTCGACCTCGGCGCCGATCTTGCCGTGCCCGACGACGGCAAGCCGCTCGGCTATGAGCCGCTTCGCATCGTCCCCGTGCAGACCGACCGGGTCGAGAAGGACATCGACCTGCTCAACAAGGAGCTTCAGCCGCTCAAATCCTTCGTGCTCAATGGCGGCACGCCGGCAGCGGCGGCACTTCACCTTGCCCGCACCGTGGCGCGGCGAGCCGAACGGCTGATGGTGGCACTGGCCCAGGACCCGCGCGAACACGTCAATCGCGACGGACTGAAATACATCAACCGCGTCTCGGATTTCCTGTTTGTCGCCGCCCGGGCGGTCAATGACAACGGAAACGCCGACGTGCTATGGGTTCCCGGCAAGAACCGCTGATTGTCGAAAGCGGAAGAGGGCCTGGGGCATGTTCATCCCGCTTTACGACACCAACAGGCTGCGGCACATCCGCCTGCAATACGTGACGATCGGACTGATCGTGGTCAACGCCCTGGTCTACCTCGCCACCGCGCTCGGCGGCGAGAGTTTCTCCAATGCAGCCGTGCTTGGTCTCGGCTTCATCCCGTCGGTCGTCCATGACTCCGCCGAGCTTGATCCCCGTTTTATCGTCATCCCCGAAAGCCTGAGCTACCTCACCTATTCCTTCCTGCACGCCGACATCTTCCACCTCGGCGGCAACATGCTGTTCCTGTGGGTGTTCGGCGACAATGTCGAGGATGCGCTGGGCCACATCCGCTACCTCATCTTCTACCTGCTATGCGCCGTCGCCGGAGCCGCCTTCCAGGGCCTTGTCGCCTGGGATTCGCAGGTGCCGCTGATCGGCGCCTCGGGCGCCATCGCCGGCGTGGTCGTCGCCTATCTGATCCTTTATCCCAGGGTGAAGGTCTGGGTGCTGGCCTTTGCCCGCATCCCGCTCCGCATCCCTGCCTTCATCCCGCTCATCCTGTGGGTGCTGTTCCAAGTGGTGATGTTTGCCGCCGGCGGCGAGGACCAGATTTCCTGGGCCTGCCATATCGGCGGCATCATCGCCGGCGCCGTTCTGGTACTTGTCCTGCGCAGCCGCGGCGTGCCGCTGTTTGCCGGCGCTGACGACGATGCCGCGGTCGCCGCTCCCAACCAACCGCAGGCCACTGCTGAACCGGTGGCGCCTGAGCCACCCGCAGCGACGCCGCGTTGGGGGCGCGGAAACGCTTCCAGTTCGGACTGAACCGATTTGAGCGGCTTGCAGCGTATTGACGTGCAGGGTTGCCGCAACTACGGAAACGTCACCGCCGCAGCCTAAGGCGGTCAAAGACCAGAATTTCCATTCGGCCCGAATTTCCACCCGGAATGTCGGCTTTCGACAACTCAGAAAGGGCGCAGGCTGTTATAGCGCGCCCAACTAGCGTGAAGAGGTGACAGGCAAATGAAGATCCTTGTGCCCGTGAAGCGGGTTGTGGATGCGAACGTCAAGGTTCGCGTGAAGGCTGATGGTTCGGCGGTGGAGCTCGCCAACGT
>NZ_RZQG01001319.1:0-1209 GCF_003998635.1 Mesorhizobium sp. M7D.F.Ca.US.004.03.1.1 | reverse complement strand
ACCTTGGGCAGGCGCTTGTCGTCGGTGGTCGGCGTCGCCAGCCGGATGAAATTGATGCCGGCTTTCAGCGCCGGAATGCACAGTTCCTCGTCCATCTCCGGCGGCAAGTCGACAACGATCAGCCCGTCGATGCCGCTGGCAATCGCGTCCTTGAGGAAGCGGTCGACACCATAGATGTAGATCGGATTGTAGTAGCCCATCAGCACGATCGGCGTCTCATTGTCGCCGGTCCGGAAGTCCGCCGCCATCTTCAGCGTCTTGACCAGCGTCTGGCCGCCTTTCAGCGCCCGCAAGCCCGCCGCCTGGATCGCCGGGCCGTCGGCCATCGGATCGGAGAACGGCATGCCGAGCTCGATGATGTCGGAGCCTGCGCCGGGCAGTGCCTTCATGATCGACAGCGAGGTGTCGTAGTCCGGGTCGCCGCCCATGAAATAGGTGACAAGCGCCGGGCGGCCTTCGGTCTTCAGCTTCGCCATGCGGCGATCGATGCGGGTCACCATGATCAGATCTCCATGCCCAGCATCGAGGCCACCGTGTGCACGTCCTTGTCGCCACGGCCGGACAGGTTGACGATGACGATCTGGTCCTTGTCCATGGCTGGCACGATCTTCACCGCATGCGCGATGGCATGGGCCGATTCCAGCGCCGGGATGATGCCTTCGACGCGCGTCGTCAGCTTGAAAGCCTCCAGCGCCTCGTCATCGAGGATCGGCACATATTCGACGCGGCCTGAATCGCGCAGCCAGGAATGTTCCGGCCCGACCCCGGGATAGTCGAGGCCGGCTGAGATCGAATGCCCGTCCATGATCTGGCCGTCGGCATTCTGCAGGAGATAAGTGCGGTTGCCGTGCAGCACGCCGGGTCTTCCGGCGTTCATCGAGGCGCAATGCTCGATGCCGTCGAGGCCGCGGCCGCCGGCTTCGATGCCGATGATACGGACCTCCTTGTCGTCGAGGAAGGGGTGGAACAGGCCGATGGCGTTGGAACCGCCGCCGACAGCGGCAATGATGGTGTCCGGCAGCCGGCCTTCCTGCTCGAGGATCTGCGCCCGCGCCTCGATGCCGATCACCGACTGGAAGTCCCGCACCAGCTCTGGATAGGGATGCGGGCCAGCGGCGGTGCCGATCAAATAATAAGTGTCCTCGACATTGGTCACCCAGTCGCGCAACGCCTCGTTCATGGCGTCCTTCAGCGTGCCGTGACCGGCGG
>NZ_RZQG01001318.1:0-1210 GCF_003998635.1 Mesorhizobium sp. M7D.F.Ca.US.004.03.1.1 | reverse complement strand
CCCGATTTGCCCCTTGGATATCTGTCGCCTTGGCGAACGCCGACCCGCCGGGGTCCACCACGACAGTGCCGGTCTTATCGGGAACGATGCCGGCTTCCCTAACGTAGAAATCCATCTGCGCTTCGGGATCGCTTGCGGATCGGCCCGTTGCTCGGGCGAAATTCTCCAGCGAAGTCTTGCGGCCTTCCCGCCACTGGGTAAACCCGACTGCGCCCTCGCCGGGATTGATCGCGCCGGGTCGAAATTCGCTTTCCTGTTTCCAGTTGCCGAGCGTGGCATAGGCTTGCGCATCGTTGAGCCCGCGCGCCTTCAGGCCGCTGTAGATCGACGCCGGATCAACGCCGCCGTGAATCGTCTTGCTCACATCGACCGAAGGCAAGGCGCCGTCAGGCGATGCCGCTGCACTCGGCAGAGCACCACCACCGGGAGCAGCCGGAAACGTACCGGCATTGATCAAGCCGCCGAATGCGTCGCTGGCCTGCGACTGCCCTGCAGTTTCCGCCGCATCGGCGCGCCGGTTCAGAACATTCTCAACGATGCCGTCGCCAAGCGCGTTCAGACCCTCGCCGATGTTCTGCGGGGCGCGCTGAGACGCCATTAGCGCCTGCACGATAGCCCGCTTCCTGGCGACTGACGCGGGCGTTTCGCCCTTGCTCGTATCGATGTTGAAGGAAAGCATGCGTCAAGCTCCCAGCGACAATGCTTTGCCGTAATCGACCTGGCGGTAACCGTCCGGCCGGCGCGAAACGGCATCTGGGCGCACCTTCTCGACTTCGCTGGCCATGAGGCCAAGCCGCATCGGCGCATCCTTCGCCTCGCCCTTGTAGTGGAACTTCCACAGGCCCATTTCCGGCGTGATGTCGGCGAGCCGTTCCTTGTCCTTTTTGGCGTCGTCATCGGACAGACCGATGAGCTTACCACCGAGACCGAACAAGCCGCCGATCAAGCTGTTGGACTGCGCCATCTGCTGATTGTAGTTGTTCATTTTCTGATTGTAGTTTTCGTTGATCAGCCCCGCATTGTCGGTCGTTGGGATCGTGCTGCCGTTGTACCCGGCCGCCTGTGGCGAGCTGACTTGCGAACCAGACAGCAGCGCCGTGATCTCGTTGATCGGCTGATTGCGGATTGCCTGCCCTTCCGAGAAGGCTTGGCCGTGGCCTTGAAGGATAAGCTGGTTGGTCGCATCGTTGGCGTTCTGGCCCTGCTGAGC
>NZ_RZQG01001317.1:0-1211 GCF_003998635.1 Mesorhizobium sp. M7D.F.Ca.US.004.03.1.1 | reverse complement strand
GATCTCCTCGCGCGGATCGCCATCGCCACCCGGCAGATCCGGCACGCGCATGCGCTCGGGCGACTGCGGCAGGAACTGCGCCAGGATGCCACCGGCGCGCCACTGCTCGCGGGCGCCGCCGGGGCCGGGCGTCAGCAACTTGGCCACCGACAGCCTGAGATCGGTCGGAATCTGCTCCGACTGACGGAAATAGGTGCGTGCCGCATCTTCCAGCGTCTCGCCATCGAGCTGGACGATACCCTGATAGCGCTGCGTATGAGCGCCCTGGTCAATGGTCAGCGCCAGCACGCCACTGCCGAGCAGGGTCTGCTGCGACGTTTCGCCTGCCGCGACCAGCGCCTCCAGCCGGTCGGCATCGAAACGCGCATAGGCGCGCAATGCCGAGGGCGTGGAGAAATCCGCGACCAGCATGTCGACAGGCCCGTCGGTGCGGGTCTGCAGGATGAATTTGCCCTCGAACTTGAGCGATGTGCCGAGCAGTACCGTCAGCACACAGGCCTCCGCCAGCAGGCGGGCGACCGGCTCGGGATAATCGTGGCGGCCGAGGATGGCGTCGAGCATCGGCCCGAGCTGGACGGTGCGGCCGCGTACATCGAGCGGGCCGACCTCGAACGGCACGACGTGATCGTCGCCGGCGTAGCCGAATTCGCCGAGTTTGGGGTGATGTTCAGTCACTTGATAGGTTTCCAACATGACAAAGCTCCAGGGCGCGGCCATGCCGCCCTCCGGGGCGCATGCGTCGAAACGCGCTTGATTTGCGTGATGCGGCGCAAATAGGCATCACACCCCCGCAGATCAAGCTCCCAGACACTTCATGCGCCAAGACACCAGGCGAGCACGGCCTTCTGGGCATGGAGCCGGTTCTCGGCCTCGTCGAAGACCACCGAATGCGGTCCGTCGATGACCTCGTCGGTCACCTCCTCGCCGCGGTGCGCTGGCAGGCAATGCATGAACAGCGCGTCCGGCTTGGCCCTGGCCATCAGCTTGGCATTGACCTGGTACGGCGAGAACACGTTGTGGCCGCGGGCGCGATGCTCCTGGCCCATCGACACCCAGCAATCGGTGACGATGCAGTCGGCCTGATCGACGGCTTCCTCGGGCGAGCGGGTGAAGTGCAGCTTGCCGCCATGTGCCTGCGACCAGTCGATATGCTTCTGCGCGGGCTCACTGCCCTCGGGAACGGCGACGTTGAGGTTGAAGCGGAACCGGGC
>NZ_RZQG01001316.1:0-1213 GCF_003998635.1 Mesorhizobium sp. M7D.F.Ca.US.004.03.1.1 | reverse complement strand
TCAGCGCCCAGACCGGCAGCGGCGATCCGCTGGTCGGCAATCCGCTGCTTTTGTCGATGTTCGCGGCGGTCGTTGTCGGCGGCACGCGCCTCGGCGGCGGGCAGGGCGGCCCGGTGGGCTCCGTCTTCGGCGCCTTTATCCTGATGATCGTGGTGAACATCCTGCTGGTGCTCAATGTGTCGGCCTATTATGCGACGATCGCCGAAGGCACCATTCTGGTGCTGGCGGCACTTGCCGGCTCCATCTCGCACGCATCGGTGCTTGCCGTGCAACTGCGCGCCGCGCGCGCCCGGCTTGCCGCCTGGCGCGCCGGCATATTGCCATCGCAGCTCGAGCGCGTGGACCGGCGTCTCAAGATCGCCGAACAATCGCCTGGCCAACACACAGCCGCATCGCCGCGTCCTGCCTTCCATCTGCGCAACGCGGAAACGCTGCGCTATGCGCTGCCGGCCTATGTCTGCCTGCTGCTCATCGTGGTCGTCACGCAGGTCTGGCTCGGCCGCGCCGTCCTCAATCCGGGCTACTGGAATTCGCTTCTCGTGCTGTCGTCCTTCCTCGCCGTCCTGGCGCTCGGGCAGGGAACCGTCATCCTGACCGGCGGCCTCGACCTTTCCGTGCCGTGGACGATCGGCATCTCCGGCATCATCCTGGCCGGCATGGTCAATGGCTCCGACGCGGCGCTTGTCTACGCCTTGCCGGTCGTGCTGGTGATGGCCTGCGCCATCGGCTTCGCCAATGGCTTTGGCATCGTCTATCTCGGCATCTCGCCGATCGTCATGACACTCGCCACCAACGGCATCCTGCAAGGCTGCGCGCTGCTCTACTCGCAGGGAACACCCGCCGGGTTTTCCTCACCGATGCTGCGCTGGGTCATGACGGCCAGGCTCGCCGGCTTGCTGACCCCAATCGTCCTGCTGATGGTCGTCTTTGTCGTGGCGGCGGTGCTGCTGCTCGGCCGCACGCCGTTCGGGCGCAGGGTCTACGGTATCGGCAATGGCTTACGCGCCGCGCGACTGTCGGGCATCGGCGTCGAGCGCACGCTGATCCTGGTCTACATGCTCTCGGCCGTCTGCGCGGCTGTTGTCGGCATCATGCTGACCGGCTTTTCGGGCCAGGCGAGCCTTGGCATGGGCGACGACTACCTGTTGCCGTCGATCGCCGTGGTGGTGGTCGGTGGCGCGCTGATCACCGGCGGGCGCGGCCACTATCTCGG
>NZ_RZQG01001315.1:0-1214 GCF_003998635.1 Mesorhizobium sp. M7D.F.Ca.US.004.03.1.1 | reverse complement strand
GGCTGGTGTCGATTTCCTCCGATGTTTCTGAAAAGGCCGAGCTGCATGAGATGGGCGTCAAGGACGGCGTCATGACCATGCGGCCGGTTACCGGCGGCTTGGAGATTCCGGCCGGCGGCAAGGTCGCGCTTGCACCCGGCGGCTATCATCTGATGTTCATCGGTCTGAAGCGCCAACCCAAGCAGGGCGAGAAGTTTTCCGCCACGCTGACCTTCGAAAAGGCCGGCGCCGTCAGCGTCGATTTTGCCGTCGAAGGCATGGGTGGTGGTGCCATGGACGACCACGCCAATTGATCGCGCCAGTTAGACAAATTTTGAAGATCTGAGGGACCATCATGAACAAGTATTTTCTGGCGGCCGCAGCACTTTTCGTGCTCGGGACGAGTGCCGCCTTCGCGCATATCACGCTCGAAACCCAGGAAGCGGCCGTCGGCTCGACCTACAAGGCGGTCCTGCGCGTGCCGCATGGTTGCGACGGCAAGGCGACGACCGCCGTGCGTGTGCAGATCCCGGAAGGCGTGATCGCGGTGAAGCCGATGCCGAAGCCGGGTTGGACGCTGCAGACCAAGAAGGGCAAGTACGACAAATCCTACCAGCTCTACGGTCAGGCGGTGGCCGATGGAGTCAAGGAGGTCGATTGGAGCGGCGGCAGCCTGCCGGATGAATTCTACGACGAGTTCGTTTTCCGCGCGACACTGGCGGCGGATCTCCCGGTGGGCCAAAAACTTTACTTCCCGGTGGTGCAGGAATGCGATGGCGCTGCCGATCGCTGGATCGAGATCCCGGCAGCCGGCCAGGATGAAGACGCGCTGGAAAACCCGGCGCCCGGCATCAAGCTGTTGCCGAAGAAATGATCGTTCGGGCGGCGCGCTCGCAAAAGCGCGCCGCTATTCTCCGTGGCGGTGACATGAGCACGACGTCCTTCCTGCAAACGGCTTCCATGGCCGGCCAACGCGCTGGCCGGCTTGTCGTCGGCCTGTTGGCCTTGATCGTGCTTCTTGCCGTCATGGCCGGGCCAGATCAGGCCTTTGCCCATGCCGCGCTGATCAAGACCGATCCGGCCGACGGCGCGGTGCTGGAACAGGGGCCGGCACAATTCTCGCTGACCTTCAGCGAACCGGTCTCGCCGCTGGTGCTGACCCTGGTGACGCCCGACGGAACGCCGGTCCCGTTGACCGCCTTCCGCCTCAGCGACCAGACGGTCGAGATCGACAA
>NZ_RZQG01001314.1:0-1217 GCF_003998635.1 Mesorhizobium sp. M7D.F.Ca.US.004.03.1.1 | reverse complement strand
GGTATTGGGTGACAAAAGACAAGGACCATCCCTTCGTCACCAGGTACAACTGCTACTGCAACCTGACACGGGCAGTGGCTCCGCACGGGCTGAAGGCGGCCGACCTGCACGACAACGTCAATCTGTTCATGAAGTGTTACATCGACCCCGAGACCGGCCTGCATCCGTGGGAAGTCACGGATGTAAAGAAGGGTGACTACGTCGAGTTCTACGCCGAGATGGACGTGCTTTGCGCAGTCTCCATCTGCCCTAGTGCGTCAGGACGCTACAGCTACGAGGAAGAGCAGGAAGCCACGCGTCCAATCGATATTGAAATCTATGACACTGGCAAATTCTTGCCCGACTACGAGGACCCGCTCGATCTTTGAACCCACCAAGGGCGGTCCGCCTGGCCTGATGGCCATGCGCGCAGGGTAGAGATATTTTTTTGACCTGGAAACGCCAAAGCCGCCGCGCACTGCGCGGCGGCTCTATTTGTTGCCGCTCGATTTGTTCAATCCAGCGAGAACATTATCTTCTGCGCGCCTTCCCACAAGGCGACCCGGCCGAGTTCGGGAAGCTTGTCGAGATTGGATGTCAAGGTGATGAAGTGATTGCCGGCGAGTTGCCCGACCTTGGAGGCGAAATGGACACTGCCATAAGCGAGCAGAATCTCGGTCTCGCTGATGCCGCCCGGATACAGGATGATCTGGCCGGGCGCGGGATAGCTGGTGTGGTTTTCGTAGTCCACGCCGAAGCTGAAATCGCCGAGTGGCATCCATAACCCTTCACCGCTCCAGCGCACATGAATGGCGCGGCTCTCAAATGGCATTCGTTCGACGAAAGCCGCGCATGTCCGCGGAGCCAGCTGCGTCTCAAGCCGGCCGTGGAAGGTAAAGGCGCCGGCCTTCAGCGTTATCTTGGTCATATCTTGGTTTCTCTGTTGTTCGAGAGGGTGGGGGCTTAGCGGTGCAGGACCTTGCCAAGAAACTGCCGTGTACGGGCTTCCAGGGCATTGTCGAATATCTGCGAAGGGGGGCCGGCTTCGACAATGCAGCCGCCGTCCAGGAAGAGCACTTTCGAGGAGACTTCACGCACGAACCCCATTTCGTGCGAAACCGTCAGCATTGTCATACCCTCGGATGCCAGCAGGCGTATCGTGTCGAGCACCTCATGCACCAACTCCGGATCGAGTGCTGACGTCACCTCGTCAAGCAGCAGGATTTCAGGCTTAAGGG
>NZ_RZQG01001313.1:0-1225 GCF_003998635.1 Mesorhizobium sp. M7D.F.Ca.US.004.03.1.1 | reverse complement strand
CGCCGCGGTCAGCCGCGGCGTCGCCGGTGGTGGTTGGCGCGATGCTTCCGCCAGCGCCGTCGCGGCGGCGAGGCGAGGGGCGACGCTCGGCCATTGGGTCACCGGCGGCGACATCGCCGCACGTATCGTCTGGGCACAGGACATCGTGCGCGGCAAGGCGATCAGGGATGCGATCCGGCTGATCACCGATCTGGTCGGTACCGGCGTCGCCAGCCAGGAATCGGTTCCGGCTGCCTTCGCCGTGCTGGAAGTCGCTCGTGGCGACCCTTGGCAAGCAGCCATCATCAGCGCCAACCTCGGCGGCGACACCGATACGATCGGTGCCATCGCCGCCGGCATGGCCGGCGCCTGCAGCGGTTTTTCCCGATTGCCGCAACAGCACATCGCGCGGCTTGTCGGCATCGACATGTCAGAGGTTCGCGCACTCGCCGCCGACCTCGTCGCGGCAAGGCTGGCGAAAACCGGTTCCGGCAAGGATGCCGCGGCATGAGCGGGCGTCTCGTCCATATCGGTAGCGCTGTGGTCGACTATGTCTACCGCATCGATGCCTTGCCGGCGCCCGGCATGGAAAAGACGGCGTCGAGCTTCGCCCAGGTCGCCGGCGGCGGCTTCAACATGATGGTCGCGGCCAGCCGAACGGGCATGCAAGTGGTGTTCGGCGGCCAGCTCGGCAGCGGGCCGAACGGCGACTTCCTGCGTGCTGCTTTCATGGCCGAGGGCATCGCGACGCTGACGCCGCCATCGCCCTTGATGGACAGCGGCAATTGTGTCGCCATGATCTCGAGCGACGCTGAACGCACCTTCGTGTCGTGGCCGGGTGCGGAAAGCATACTCAGCCCCGACATGATGGAGCCTATTGCGGTTGCGCCGGGCGACTGGGTGTTCACCTCCGGCTATACGCTGAGCTATCCTAAGAGCCGCGATGCGCTCACCGACTGGATCGAGGCATTGCCTGACGAAACACCTTTCGTCTTCGACCCGACGCCGGTCATCACGGACATTCCACGCCCCATCCTGTCGCGCGTGCTCGCGCGAACCACATGGCTGAGCTGCAACACGACGGAGGCGGCCGAAATTGCCGGTCCTGGCGATGTCGAGGGCCTCGCGGCAAGGCTGCTGGGCGATCACTGCCCGAAAGCAGCGGGCGTGGTCATCCACGCTGGCGCGAAGGGTTGCCATATCCGGTTGGCCGACGGGTCAGCACAGACCATTGCCGGCTTCAAGG
>NZ_RZQG01001312.1:0-1225 GCF_003998635.1 Mesorhizobium sp. M7D.F.Ca.US.004.03.1.1 | reverse complement strand
CCTGAACTTTTTCCCCCCCTTCTTGGGATGCAAACCGCCGGCGCTGGGCCAACCGCCGCTCACTTGCCGGCCAGTCCTATTTGCCAGCAAGCAGATCGTTGATCAGCCGCTGGCAGCGCTCGGCCATGAAGTCGAGCAGCAGCCGCACTTTTGGATCCTGCAGCTTCTTATGCGGATAGACGGCGGCGAATTGCACCGGTGTCGGCGGCGTGCTGCTAAGGATCACCTTCAGCCGTCGGTCGCGGATAAACGGCTCGACCTCGAAGCGCGGCTTGTTGATGATGCCGCGGCCGGACAGTGCCCATCCGGTCAGCACGTCGCCATCGTCGGTGTCATACGGCCCGTGCACCTCGAATTTCTGCGGGCCCGTGGGGGTCTGCAGCGTCCACACATATTCGCGCGCGCCGGAATAGCGCAGCATCAGGCAGTCGTGTTTCTTGCCGATCAGCTCCTGCGGCTCAATTGGCTCGCCGCGCGCCTCCAGATATTTCGGCGCCGCGACCAGCACGCGTTCGCATTCCATGATGCCGCGCATCCTGAGGCTGGAATCCTCGATGATGCCGAGCCGGAAGGCGACGTCGATGCCTTCCTTCATGATGTCGACATTGTGGTCCGAGAGCCTCAGCCGCACCTCGATATCAGGATATTTGTCGTGAAAATCCGGAATGCCCGAAGCCACCAGCCGGCGCCCGAGGCCGAGGGGCGCGGTCACACGGATGGTGCCGCGCGGTTGCCCGGAAAGCGCCGAGACCGCCGCTTCCGCCTCGGTGATCGCCTCCAGCACCTGCTTGGCGCCTCCGTAAAAAACCGTGCCATGCTCTGTCGGCATCAACTGCCGTGTGGTGCGGTTGAACAGCCGCACCCCCAGATGCTTCTCCAGCTCCTTGATGCGGTTGGAGGCGACCGCTGGCGAGATGCGCATGTCGCGGCCGGCCGCCGACAGATTGCCGAGTTCAACGACGCGAACGAAGACGGCAATGTTGTCGAGATAGGCCATGCAGAGCACCTTCGCCGGTTTGCAGCGATCAGCCTAGTATTTTCCATTTTTTTTTGAAAGTCATCGTGCACCTCGCCTCTTTCCGTTTGCGCTCCAGCCCGTAAAGTCACCGGATCGGCAGGGACGACTTCAATGATGGATTTCGCGATTTTCTGGGACTGGCTGAGCTTTGCCGTGCGCTGGCTGCATGTCGTCACCGGCATCGCCTGGATCGGCTCGTCCTTCTAC
>NZ_RZQG01001311.1:0-1226 GCF_003998635.1 Mesorhizobium sp. M7D.F.Ca.US.004.03.1.1 | reverse complement strand
GCATGGCAAAGGTGACGACCTGCGCCACCGCTGGATGGTCCATCAGCACGTCGTCGACCTCGAGCGGCGAGATCTTTTCGCCGCCGCGGTTGATGATCTCCTTGAGCCGTCCGGTGACCCTGAGATAGCCGTCCTCGTCCAGCACGCCCTGGTCGCCGGTGTGGAACCAGCCATGCGCGAAAGCCGTGGAATTGGCATCCGGGTTCTTCTCGTAGCCCACCGTGACGTTGGGCCCGCGAATGACGATCTCGCCGGTCTCGCCGGCTTTCAGCAACCGCCCGTCGGGCGCCATGACAGCCACGTCCGGGCCGGCGGAGGCACCGACGCTGCCCGGCTTGCGCTGGCCCGGCGGCAGCCGGTTCGACGCCATCTGGTGCGCCGCCTCGGTCATCCCGTAGGATTCGATCACCGGGCAGCCGAAAGTCGCCTCTAGTTCGGCCATCACCTGCGCCGGCAGCGAGGCCGAGGACGAGCGGATGAAGCGCAGGCGCGCTGCCGCCAGCACCTCGGTGTTGCGCGCCGCCCTGGGCAGGATCGCCTGATGCATGGTCGGCACCGCCGTGTACCAGCTTGGTCGTGCCTCGCTCAGCCACTGGAAGAAGCGCAGCGCGTTGAAGCCGGGCGTGCAGTAGATGCTGCCGCCTGATGCCAGCGACGACAGCACGGCCGCGATCAGGCCGTGAATGTGGAACAGCGGCATGATGTTGAGGCAACGGTCATCGGCCGTCAGGCCAAGTGTCGCGCCGATATGGGCTGATGAGGCCGCGATGTTGGCATGGCTGAGCGGCACCAGTTTTGGCCGCGATGTCGTGCCCGAAGTGTGCAGCAACAGCGCGATGTCATTATCCCGCGCCATGTCGGGCGCCGCTTGCGGTCCGATCGCCGCGCCCTCGATCGTGAAGCTGCCGGCTGGTGTGTCCGGCTGCACGACAAGCCGCAGCACGCCGATGCCGAGGCGCTCGGCAACCGTCACCGCCGGTCCGGTCTCGCCTTCCGCGACAAGGATCGCCTTGGCGCCGATGTCGGTCAGGTAGAAATCGAGCTCGTCGGCCCGGTAGGCGGGATTGAGCGGTGCCGTCGAGGCGGCGGCTGCCACGGCGACGAAGGCGGTGGCCATCTCGGGTCCGTTCGGCAGCACGATCGCCACCCTGTCGCCTCGGCCGATGCCGCGCGCATGCAGCTGTTTTGCCGTGTCGGCGATCAGGCCGCGCAGTCCGCCATGGGTG
>NZ_RZQG01001310.1:0-1228 GCF_003998635.1 Mesorhizobium sp. M7D.F.Ca.US.004.03.1.1 | reverse complement strand
CGCGAGCGGATCACCTTGCACCGCCGAGACATCCAGAAGCTGATCGAGGCGGCTGTTGACGAAGATGTTCCAGGCGACTGGTGAGGCTTGTGGAAGCGCTTCCGCGGCGTTGTGGAGGCAATTCCGCGCCGAGCTTGCATTGCCGAGCTCGAACCGATCGTGGCGGATATGGCCGGATTACATGACGAGGTGGATAAGCTGCTGGAAAGTCATATGAAATACACGAATCCGAGCGGCAATGACTCTCAAAACGAGCGGCAGCAATCTGATTCAAATACCGACTCTATTTTTGAATTTGAACCTGCTTTAGAGAAAAGCGGGGCGTCGGCCGAGCCCAGGACGAGGACCGCAGAGGCGCCGAAAACATACCCACTAGGGATGGTGCTGAAGGCTTGCCCCGAAATTGCGGATTATGCCGTCGACGGGATCGGCAATTGGCGCGATCTCATGATAACGGCCGCCCAGGTGCGGGGATATCTGGGCGTTTCGCCGTCTGCGTATGAGGAGGCGTGCCATGTGATGGGCCAAGAGATCGCGGCGATCGTGATTGCCTGCATTCTGCAAAGGGCGCAGCACATCAACTCGGCCGGCGGCTATTTGCGGGTACTGACCGAAAAGGCGACGTCAGGGCAGTTCTCTGTCGGGCCGATGCTGATGGCGGCGCTCAAGGCGAACGGCGCGATGGCGAAGATGACGGGATGACGATCGCCGATCCCGCAGCTCGTCGCTTCGCGCCCAGCTCAAAGCCAATGCGGCCTTTTGGGTCTTTGGTTTCGTCGACCGGCAGCAGTCTTGGTGGTTGTCCGCGCGTCTGACCGACAAGGCACAAGGGTGGGGCACTATTCCGAGAGTCTTGTTTCCAAGCATACGATGCTGGCACTGCTCAATTATCGAGGTGGCGTCAGCGCCCCCACCGCTTGGCGCCAAAAGGTCGTCAAACAGGCCAAAGACTTGCTATGAGGGCCATTTGCTGCATGTATCTGAAACAGCTGCGGCCAGTGCGGTCGGCCAGCGGACAGGTAGACACTTACGGCAAGGAAACACCTTTATGCGACTGGAACGGTAAAGTGGTTCAACGCGACCAAGGGCTTTGGCTTCATTCAACCCGACGGTGGTGGACAGGACGTGTTTGTCCATATTTCTGCTGTCGAGCGCGCTGGCCTATCGACGCTTGCTGACGGCCAGAAGGTCAACTACGAGATGGAACAGGATCGGCGGACCGGTAAAT
>NZ_RZQG01000130.1:0-10112 GCF_003998635.1 Mesorhizobium sp. M7D.F.Ca.US.004.03.1.1 | reverse complement strand
TTCTGGTGGTCAACAGCAGCGCATCGCGCTGGCGCGCGCCATCGCGCCGAAGCCGAAGCTGCTGCTGCTCGACGAACCGCTGTCGGCGCTCGACGCCAAGGTGCGCGTGTCGCTGCGCGAGGAAATCCGCTCGATCCAGAAGAAGCTCGGCATCACCACCATCTTTGTCACGCACGACCAGGAGGAGGCGCTGTCGATCTCCGACCGCATCGCCGTCATGTATGGCGGCAAGGCCGAGCAGGTCGGCACGCCGTTCGAGATATACAACCGCCCGGCAACCAAGTTCGTCGCCAATTTCGTCGGCACGCTGAACGTGCTCGAAGGCACTGTCACCGACGCTGCGGCAGGCACGGTGCGGGTCAATTCCGAACAGGTTTCGCTCAAGGGCAAGCTCAATGGCTCCAAGTCGGGCGACACGCTGTCGCTGGCGTTGCGTCCGGAAGCGATTTCGCTCGGCCGCCAGCCCGGTCGCGACTCCAGCCTGTCGGGAGAAATCTCCGAAGTGCATTTCCTCGGCTCGGTGATCCGGGTTCGTGTCGGTATCGGTGGCAACACGGTCTCGCTCGACACCTTCAACAGCCCGGCAACGCCGCCGCCTGCGGTCGGTGAGAAGGCCGAGATCTCGTTCTCGTCGAGCGATATGCTGGTGCTGCACTAGGCTGCGCCAGCGCTTGCCTAGGCGGGCGCGATGAACGGTTGTGAGACCGTTTGAAAGACAGGCAGTGCTTCCATTCGCTCGGCATGTGCGCCGAGCGCTGGGAAGTCAGCCGGCGAAACCAGCCCTGGATGCGCCTCGCCGATGAAGCGAAACACCGCGGCAACTGCGATATCGGCGTGACCGATGCGGTCGCCGAACCAGTAGAGCGTCGACCTTTCCTTGAGATCGGCTTCCAGCACGGCAAGGACAGTCTCTATCTGTGTGCGGCAGCGCCCAGCCCAGAGGTCGGAGACCTTCTCGTGCAATCGCATCTCGTAGAACAGGCTGACCGCCTTGTCGCCGAGCCCGGTGGCCAGGGCCGAGACCTTCAACGCCTGATGGCGGGCCGGTTCGGTCGTCGGAAACATCCGTCGGTCGGCTGGGACGAGGCTGTCGAGATAGTCGAGCATCAAATGGCTTTCGATCAGCACTTCGCCATTGTCGAGCACCAGCGTCGGCACCCGCGTCAATGGATTGTAAGACCGGATCTTGTCGGCATCGCCGAAGGCCGACCAGGGATGATGCTCGTAGGATATCCCGTAGAGCGTCAGCGCGATGCCGACGCGGCGAACGAAGGGGGAGTCATATTGGCCGATGAGGATCATATCGGTCTTGTACGGCAGGAGGCGGTTAGAGGCCTACAGCCAGAGGGCTTGAGTTTGATGGCCAATCGACCGCATCCTGCTGGTATATCTGCGCCGGCAGTCCCGTCTCACTGAAGTAACAGCCCATGGCTCTTTTCGAACTCACCCTTGTCCTGCTTTTGACTGCCGTTGCATTGACGGCGTTATCGCGACTGTTGGAGATTCCCTATCCGTCCCTACTGGCTTTGGCCGGGGTCGGGATTGCCTTCGTGCCGGGTGCGCCAATGATCGAGATCGATCCGGAACTGGCGCTTGCCCTGTTCATCGCTCCGGTGCTTCTCGACGCCGCCTATGACACCTCATTGCGCGACCTGAAGCGCTACCGGCTATCGCTGGCTCTGCTGGCGCTTGGCGCCGTTGTCTTCACCACTGTGGTGGTTGCGTTCGTCGGCTGGAAGATGGCCGGCCTGCCGATCGCGGCGGCGATCGCGCTCGGCGCCATCGTAGCACCTCCGGATGCGGTGGCGGCATCCGCGGTGCTCGGGCAATTCAAGGTGCCGCACCGCATCACCGCCATCTTGCAAGGCGAGAGCCTGCTCAACGATGCCACAGCACTGCTGATCTACCGGCTGGCGGTTTCGGCAGCGCTCGGCTCGATCATGCTGAGCAACGCCATTCCGACGATCTTGCTATCAACGATAGGCAGCCTCGTCGCGGGTTATCTGCTTGGCCGCTTCTCGCTCATGACGCTCACCCGGATCGAGGATGCGGCGAGCAGCACGGTGGTGCAATTCGCCGGAACTTTCGGGGTCTGGATCCTCGCTGACAGGCTCGGTCTTTCGGCCATCATCACCATCGTCGTCTACGCCATGACCATCGCGCGCAGGGCGCCGCGCCGCATGTCGGCAAGACGCCGCGTCAGCACCTATTCTGTCTGGGAGTCGGCGGTGTTCGTGCTCAATGTTCTGGCTTTCGTGCTGATGGGCCTGCAGGCGCGGTCGATCGTCGGCCGGCTCTCCGGCGAAGGACAAGGCGAAGCATTTCTCTTCGCCGCAACGGTGCTGGCCGTCGTCATCGTGGCGCGCCTCGTCTGGGTGGCGAGTTATGTTGCGATCATACGATGGTTTGCCCGCTTCGGCAGCGAAGAAACAAGACGAGATATGCCGACGTTTGGCGGCGCGGTGCTCGTTGGTTGGTGCGGCATGCGGGGGCTGGTGACGCTGGTGGTGGCGATTGCCCTGCCGGCCAATTTTCCCGGCCGTGATCCGATTGTGCTTGCCGCCTTCGCAGTGGTTCTGGGCACCCTGGTGCTGCAAGGCATGAGCCTGAAGCCTTTGCTGCGGATACTCAACTTCGACCCGGACAGAACCGTCGACAACGAAGTGGCGCAGGCGCGCGTTGCCATCATGCAGGCCGCACTCGACGTGTTGAGCCGCAAGACGTCGGCCGCAGCAGCCGTTGTGCGCGAGCAATATGAGGCTCAGCGCCTGGTCGCGGAAAATCCGGAGGACGCACAGGCGGCAACCGAATATGACCGGCTGCGCCTTTATGCCATCAACCGCCAGCGCGACACGCTGGAGGAATTGCGCCGCAACGGTACGATCGGTGACGAGGCCTACCACCGGCTGGAGGAAGAAATCGACTGGTCGGAACTGGCGGCATCCCCGGCTGGAAGTTTCCAGCCATTGACGACCACCTGACCGCTGGCCCAGCCCCGTCGCTCGCTCGGTACATTGCAACGCTATCGCCGAACGGCTACTGCATCACAAATTGAGCCGGATAAGCAATGAAGCTGGTCAGCTACAACATCCAGTACGGGTTCGGCGGCGACGGGCGCTACGATCTTACGCGCGCCGCGCGCATCGTTGCCGGCGCCGATATCATTGCCTTGCAGGAGGTCGAGCGGCACTGGCAGCGCAGCAATTTCGACGACCAGCCGGAGCTGCTTTCCAGCCTCCTGCCGGACTATTACTGGGTCTATGGCCCGGCCTTCGACATGGATGCCAGCGAGCAGCGCGATGGTCGTCTGGTCAACCGGCGCCGCCAGTTCGGCACCATGGTGCTGTCGAAGCTGCCGATCGTCTGGTCGCGGCTGCATGCGCTGCCGATGCGCCGCACGCTGCGGCCGCTCAACACCCGCAATGCGGCGCTCGAATGCATGATCCGCACGCCGGCCGGCCCGGTGCGGGTGTTATCGCTGCATCTCGCCCATATCGCGGTCGAGGAGCGGCTGGAGCAGATCGACTATCTCATGGCCGAGCATCGCCGGGCACCGTCCGATGGCGGGCCGTGGAGCGGCGTCGACGATGAGCCCACGCGCAATTGGACCAGTGGTGAAGCGGAGCCGGAAAACCCGCTGGCGGCGATCTGGATGGGCGATTTCAACATGGAGCCGGGCAGCGCCGAATATAGCCGTATCGTCGGCAGCACACCCTACCATCGCGGGGCTGCTTATCTCGACGGCTTTGTCGACGCCGCCGCTGTCGCCAGCGAGCCGGCTCAGGACTTCCACACCCATGTGAAGACCATCGACGGCAAAGTGGCAAAGCGCCGGCTCGATCATTGCTTCGTCGGCGGCATGTTCGCCGGGCGCGTGCGCTCGGTCAGCGCCGACATCGGCGAGGTTGCATCGGATCATTTCCCGCTGCGGGTCGACATCGACCTGGAAACGCCCGGCATCGCCCCATGAGCCGCGCATGACACTTTTCGTCTTCTTCGCAGTGCTTGCCGCCGCCGCCATGCACGCGATCTGGAACGCGCTGGTCAAGGTCCATCTCGACCGCTTCCTGTCGATCACGCTGATGACGCTCGGCATGGGCGCCGCAGCACTCGTCGTGCTGCCCTTCGTCGAAGTGCCGAAGGCGGAAGTGTGGCCCTACATCATCGCCTCCGTCGTTTTCCACATGGGCTACCGGACCTTCCTGATCGGCGCCTACAAGGCCGGCGATTTCGCCCAGACCTATCCGCTGGCGCGCGGCACCGCACCACTGCTGGCGGCCTTTGGCGGCATGTTCGTCGTTGCCGAGATTCCCGGCCCGTTCGCCATTCTCGGCATCTTTTTGTTGTCGGCCGGTACGCTGGTGATGTCGTTTCGCGGCGGCGCGCATCTGGAGAAACTCAACCTGCGCGCGGTAGGCTTTGCGCTCGGCACCTCGATCTTCATCGCCAGCTACACGCTGTCCGACGGCAGCGGCGCGCGGCTGGCCGCCACGGCGCAGAGCTATGCCGCCTGGCTGTTCATCTGCGATGCTTTTGGCGCCTTGGTGCTTTGCCTCATCTTCCGTGGGCCGAAGGCGCTGCCGGTGCTGGCGCGCGACTGGAAGACGGGGCTGTTCACCGGCGTGCTCAGTGGTGCGGCCTACTGGATCGTGATGTGGGCGATGACCAAGGCGCCGATCGCCTCGGTGGCATCGCTGCGCGAAACTTCGATCCTGTTTGCCATGATGATCTCGGTGTTCGCGCTCGGCGAGAAGATGACGGGCTGGCGCGGTGCCGCCGCGCTCAGCATCGTCGCCGGTGTCGTCGCACTTAGGCTTGGTTGACTGCTGTCAACTCAGCACGGTCATCACCTGGCCACGTCGTTCCGGACTGAAACGGATGACGACGATGATGCAAACGGCGACCACGCCTGCGAACAGCGCCAGCGCATAGCCATAGCTGCCCCCGGCGCTTTCAGCGATTCCAGCCTGATAGGGGCCGCCATAGGATGCCGCGAGATTACCCGCCTGATAGATGAAGCCCGGCAGGGTCGCCCGCACCGCGCCGGGCGAAAGCTCATTGAGGTGCACCGGGATGACGCCCCAGGCGCCCTGCACCGCGACCTGCATGATGAAGGCGCCGATGGCGAGCATGAAGGGCGTGGTCGAGTAGGCCCACAGCGGGATCGACGGCAAGGCGATCAGGCAGGCCAGCGTGATGGCGTTGACGCGGCCGATCTTCTCCGACAGCGCGCCGAATGCCAGGCCACCGACGATGGCGCCGATGTTGGCGACGATGGTGATCCAACTCACCGTATGCGGATCGAAGCCGTGCTGCTTCTTCAGGAAGGTCGGGTAGAGATCCTGCGTGCCATGGCTGAAGAAATTGAAGAACATCATCAGCACGACGGCATAGAGCGCGACGCCCCAGTGTTTCTGTAGCGTTTCCAGAAGGCCTGGTCTCGCGGTCTTCTGCGCTTCGACGAAGGCCGGCGATTCCGGCACATGCGAGCGGATGAACAGGACAATCAGGGCAGGCACGAAGCTGAGCAGGAACATGGCACGCCAGCCGATCGTGTAGCCGCCGATTGTCTGCTGATAGAGCAGGCCATAGACCACCGCCGCCAGGAGATAACCGGCCGGATAGCCGCACTGCAGGATGCCCGAAACCATGCCGCGGGCACTGGGCGGGATGGATTCCATGGCCAGCGAACTGCCAAGCCCCCATTCGCCACCCATGGCGATGCCGAACAGAGCGCGCAGCGCCAGGAAGATACCGAGATTGGGCGAGAAGGCGGCCAGCGCGCCAATCACCGAGTAGCTGACGATGTTGAGCATGAGGATGGGCTTGCGCCCGTATTTGTCGGCAAGCATGCCGAAGAAGAACGCGCCGATGAAGCGCGTTGCCAGCGTCAGGAACAGCGCCTTGGAGACTGCAGGAACGTCGGTCTGGAATTCAGACGCAATATCGGTGAGCAGGAATGTCAGAAGGAAGAAATCAAATGCGTCCAGCGTCCAGCCCAGGAATGAGGCCAGAACAGTCTTTTTCTGCTGCGAATTGAGGGTCAAGACCTTCCTCCTTTGCCATCCCCGTGAGCAACGATATGTCGCCCGATTGGCAAAAGAGAACAGCGATCAGCTGGCTTTCGAAAAGCCGGCGGTCACTTTTTCGTAAGATCGAGATCGAAGACCATCAGTCCGTCCGTGCCGCCTTCGAGAGCCGCGACCAGCCGCGCGCCGGCGCGCTGATGCGCCTCATGCACCAGATAGGCGTCGCGCGCGGCGGCATCGCGGAAATCGATGGTGAAGCCGTGGGTGAAGCCGCGGGCGAACGGCTCGGGGCTGACATTGGCGCTGAACTGGACCGTGTCCATGCCATCGATCACCTGTCGTAGCGCCTCGAGGTCGGCATGGATCGCCTTGCGCTCGCCGTCGCCAACATCATTGCGGAATCTAGCGAAAACACAGTGCCTGATCATATTTTGCTCCTGAGTGGCTAAGCCGCCCGGTTTCCGGAAAACACCGCCGGCGGCAGTGGCTCGCGGCCGAGGACCAGGTCGGCGCCCTTTTCTCCGACCATGATGGTCGGCGCATTGGTGTTGGAGGAGGGCACGCGCGGCATCACCGAGGCGTCGCAGACGCGCAGGCCCTCGATGCCGCGCAGCCGCAGATCCGGCGTCACGACGGCCATATCGTCATGGCCCATGCGGCAGGTGCCGACGGGATGATGGTCGGTCTTGGAACTGCGGCAGGCATAGTCGAACAGCTCGTCGTCGCTGGCGAGCGACGGGCCGGGCAGGACTTCGCGCAGCACGTAAGGGGCAAGCGCCTTCTGCCGCATGATCTCGCGCGCCAGTCTTAGCCCCTTGATCGACATGGCGCGATCATAGGGATCGGACCAGTAGTTCGGATCGATCAGCGGGTGGTCGGCGGGATCGGCACTCTTCAGCCTCACCGTGCCGCGCGAGCGCGGCCGCAGGAAGGCCGAGTTCAGGGTGACGCCGGGGTTTTTCAGCTTCTCGACGCCGGCCTCGATGCCGGAGCCTAGGCCGAGATGGAACTGGATGTCGGGCGAGGCGGCGGTCGGGTCGGCGTACCAGAAGCCGCCGGTCTCGAACAGGCTGGAGGCCACTGGCCCCTTCTTTAAAAGCAGATATTGCAGACCGGCCCAGGCCGTGCGGTGCAGCTTGGCGTAGTTGTCGTAGGTGTGGTCGCCGGTGCATTCGGCAATGACGAACAGATCGAGATGGTCCTGCATGTTGGAGCCGACGCCGGGCAGATCGTGCACCGGTGTGACGCCGACCGACTTCAGGTGATCGGCCGGGCCGATGCCCGATTGCATCAAGAGTTTTGGTGAGCCGATGGCGCCGGACGAGACGATCACCTCGCGCTCGGCGCGCAGGATCTTCTTCTCGCCGCCCGGCCTGTCCACCACCTCGACGCCGATGGCACGGCCCTTCTCGACGACGATGCGCGTCACCAGCACATCGGTTCGGAGGGTGAGGTTCTTGCGGGAGCGGATCGGCTTGAGGTAGGCCACCGAAGCGGAGGAGCGCCGGGCGTCTTTCTGAGTCAACTGGTAATAGCCGACGCCTTCCTGGCTGGCGCCGTTGAAGTCCGGATTGAAAGGGATGCCCATCTCCTGGCCGGCGCGGAAATAGGCCTCGCAGATAGGTAGTGGCGAAATCGGGTTCGAGACGCCGAGCGGGCCTTGGTCGCCATGAAAGTCGTTGGCGTAGCGCTGGTTGTTCTCGGCGCGTTTGAAGTAGGGCAGCACGTCGCGATAGCCCCAGCCGGCGAGGCCCTCTTCCTTCTCCCAGGCGTCGTAGTCGCGGGCATTGCCGCGCGTGTAGATCTGGGCGTTGATGGAGGAGCCGCCGCCGACCACCTTGGCCTGCGTGTACCAGAAAACGCGGTCCTTCATGTGCTTCTGCGGCACCGTCGACCAGCCCCAGGAGGCGATGCCCTTGGTCATCTTGGCGAAGCCCGCCGGCATGTGGATATACGGATTCCAGTCCTTGCCGCCGGCTTCCAGCAGCAGAACCGAATTGGCCGGATCCTCGCTCAGCCGGTTGGCCAGAACGCAGCCGGCAGGACCGGCGCCCACGATGATGTAGTCGGTCATGACACTGTCCACTTACAGTCGCGGCACGGAGAGCGCGCCGTCGACATTGATGATCGAGCCGGTCGAAAAGCCGAGCTTGCCGCCGGCGAGGGCCGCCACCACCGCGCCGATATCTGACGCTTCGCCCCAGCGCTTTGCCGGCACCAGTCCACCGTCGATGAGGGCGTCGTATTTGGCGGTGACGCCTGCCGTCATGTCGGTGTGGATGATGCCGGGCCGCACCTCGAACACACCGATGTTTTCAGGCGCCAACCGCAGCGCCAGGTTCTTCACCCACATCGAAAGCCCGGCTTTCGAGATGCAGTAGTCCGGCCGCTCCGGCGACGCCATTTCGGCGCTGACCGAGGTGATGGTTATGATTGATCTCTGATCGCCCGATGTGGCCAGCATCGCCTTGGCGACGGCCTGGCTGAGGAAGACGGTGCCGCGCAGATTGATGCTGAGCGTACGGTCGAAATTCTCCGGCTGGAGGTCCAGCAGATCACCGCGCACCACGGCGCCGACGCCGGCATTGTTGACCAGGCAATCGATGCGGCCGAAGGCGCGCATCGCCGCATCGACAAGTGCGGTGTGGCTGGCGAGATCGGCAATGTCGCAAGGGACATAAGCGAATTTCGCGCCGCGCCCGGCGATGTCTCTGGCAAGTCCGTCAGCGGCTGTTTCGGCAAGATCGGCGACCAGAATATCGAAGCCGGCATCGGCGAGTGCCTGGGCGCAGGCAAGGCCAATGCCGCGTGCACCGCCGGTGACGATGGCCGCCGGACGGGTCATGCGGCGAGGTCCGTCTTGCGGATATGATCAGCAACCCGCAGCGCCTGTGCGGCGATCGACAGGGCCGGGTTGACGGCGGCCGAATTGGGCAGGAAGCCGCCGTCGACGACGAACAGGTTCCGGTGGTCGAACGAGCGGCAGAAGGGATCGAGCGGCGCGGTGGCCGGATCGTCGCCCATCTTGACCGTGCCGCACTGATGCGAGGGCGTGCGCTTGTCGAAGGGGCGCGACAGCACGAGGGGATAACCGCAGGCGCGGAAGTTTTCGCGCATCACCTTGGTCAGCCCATCGAGCGACTGCATGTTGGAGCGCCGCCACTGCATGACGATGTCCTTGCCGTCGACCATGATGCGGCTTTCCGGATCGGGCAGGTCCTCGCACATCAGGTACCAGTCGACGGCATGGCCGGCCATGAAATCGAGCGCGAATTTCGGTGTGTATTTGACATTGGCCTTCAGCATGTTGCCGTCGATCTTGCCGAGCAACTGGACATTGCCGAGCGGCTTGCCCCCCTTGCCGTCGGACAGATAATAGTCGTTCAGCATCAGCGTCTTCTGGTAGACGGAATCGTTGCGGCGGCGCGGATCGATCGCCAGCATGGCGCTCGAATTGTGGTTCATGAAATTGCGACCGACCTGGTCGGAGCGGTTGGCGAGGCCTTTGCCATCCGATGTGGGCGAGCGCAGCAGGATAACGGCGGAATTGACCGCGCCGGCCGAGAGGATGACCAGCTTCGGCGATACCTTCTTCAGCGCGCCATTCTGCCGGTAGTGAATGGCTGATATGGTTTTGCCGTCGGGCGATACTTCGAGATATTCGACATAGGCTCCAGTCTCAAGCTTGATGTTCTGGTCGGTCAGGGCAGCCGTCAGCGGTCCCGTCTGCGCGTCGACCTTGCCTTGGCCGGTGTTCGGGAAGGCATCCCAGCCGGTCTTGCCCTCTTTCAGCCAGGTGTCGATATCGACGCCGAGCGGCAGCGAGGCCGGATGCAGGCCGAGGTTTTTCAGCTCGGCGCGGGCGCGGGCGATGGGGGCTTCGTCGGGCACCGGCTTGAAGGCATAGGGGACCGAATGGAACGGCTCGGTCGGGTCCTCGCCCAGTGCACCGCGCACGCGAAACAGCTGTTCGGCTCTGGAATACCAGGGCTCGAATTCCTCATAGGAAAACGGCCAGGCCGGCGAGACGCCGCCGAAATGCTCCATGGCCGCAAAGTCCTCTTTGCGGTAGCGGATCAGCAC